>NZ_JAUBOX010000151.1:0-8313 GCF_036700445.1 Microcoleus sp. T3_B1 | reverse complement strand
TTTTTTTCTAATTAAGTATTTTTATCGATTTTATCATGATCTTACCTCTGTCTCACATTTATTTGAAATGACTATAAATGTTGATTTTGGTTAAGTGCGATCGCCCTTTTTTTACTTATACCAATTTAATGTGAAGTTGCATATATTTCGCTCCCCCTCGCATACCCCCTACTCCCCCTTAATAAGGGGAGTAGGGGTTGACTTTGACCAAGCTCTTGTCCCACCCCCTACTCCCCTTAATAAGGCAGGGCTGTTTCATTCTCACGAAAATCAGGCTTTTGTAGGGGCGGTGCCCCCGTGCCCGCCCCCCCACGGACGATGAAATCGATGTTTCAAATATCGGGCCAACCGGGCGTGGGATTGCCCCTACAAGAGAATGAAACAGCCCTGCTTAATAAGGGGGGTTAGGGGGGATCAGATTCTATGCAACCTCATATAAAATTGGTATTAAGGGCGATCGCACTTTTCTCTCCTTTCCTAAACCAGCATGAAATTAGCAGATGTTATCGCATTGGCACTCACTCCAACCATCACACCTAACTGCTCCCCTGTCAAGAGATTCTTGATGAGAGTTCCCTGAGTATTTTGAGTTATTTCCAACTGACCAAAACTCAAGCCACCGCTTAATCCAATCAAATCTTGACCGATGGTAAAATCAGCGATGATATCAAATCCTTGACCAGTTGTTAAGGCAAAGATATCATTGCCGCTACCGCCAATCAAACTATCATTTCCCATGCCTCCGTAAAGGATATCGTTGCCTTTGCCACCAGTGAGAGTATCGTTGTCTGCGCCTCCGAACAGAGTATCATTTCCGGCACACCCTCCCAGGATATCTGCTCCTTCATCACCGTTGATTAAGTCATTACCTTCGCCGCCGCAGATTGTATCATTTCCCTGTTGTCCAAACAGATTGTCATCACCTTGACTACCAAGCAGGATGTCGTTACCTTTGCCTCCATATAAGGTGTCATTATCCTTACCACCATCGATGAAGTCATCATCTTTGTTGCCATAAATGATGTCAATACCTTCGCGGCCATGTAAGAAGTCATTGCCTTTGCCTCCGAAGATTAAATCGTTACCCGATTCGCCAAGGATGATGTCGCTTCCTTCATCTCCGTAGAGAGTATCTTCATCTTTGCCTCCGGCGATGAAGTCATTGCCTTGGTTGCCATTAATAATGTCATTATCGGCACCACCGTATAAGTTGTCATCCCCGGATTTGCCCTCGAATATGTTGGCAGCATCGCTACCTAGTAATTCATCGTTTTGGGCAGTGCCTATCTGAATGCCGGATGCGCCGAGTATGGTGTTTTCAACTGAGTTGGGTCGGTTTAAGTTGGGATAGGTAATTTTGTCGCAGATGCACTCATCGTCTGAGAGGTTATTAGTTGTTGGCGTGGGAGTTGCTGTTTCCGATGGTGTCGGTGTTTCCGAGGCTGTTTCCGATGGTGTCGGTGTTTCCGAGGCTGTTACTGATGGGGTCAGAGCGATCGGTGGGGTGGGAGCGATCGGTGGGGTCGGAGCGATCGATGTTGGTGTGTCAGTGCCGGTTTCGGTGTCGGGGGTGGTGCCGGTGTCCTCAGATGTAGGTTCCTCGGGCTCGATCGCGTCTGTGGCATCGATCGTCTCGACAACAGGGCGAACGGTGGGGTCATTTACCTTCACCGTCTCCATCCGAGCCAGAATCGCCTCTTTGGTGTTTTGAGCGAGGAACTGTTCAACTGTCACAGTTCCCGCAGCCAAATCGGACAAACCGACAGCAATTTGACCCACAGACACCGCCTGCAACTTGGTAATTTCAAGGGCAATATCTTTGATGGGGCGACCGCTAGCGACGAGATCCTTGACCATTTGATTGCCCAAAGCCATGATTTGAGCCGCAGCAGCCGCACTCGCAGCCAGTTGTGTCGGGTTGATTTTGGGGTCAGACTCTGCTGCTTTGGTAATGGCTGCTTGCAGAATAGCCAATATTGTTTCTGTTTTACCCAAATCTACAGCAGCGCCACCCTTGAGTTGATTGGCGATCGCCCCGATACCACTAAATGCTAGTTGAGCAACTTCTGTTTCCGAAACCCCCTTGATGAATTTCGCTATCTGGACGATCGTGTTTTGCACCAGAATCATCGAACCAAACACCGATACACCATTCGCGTCGCCCTTGGCGATCGCCTCTAAGGGGTCGTAGCTACCTAAATCAACTCCTGCGGGCAGTCCTAATGCTGCTTTCACCTGAGTTTCCGCTGTTGCTGGGTCAAGGCCTTGCTGCACCATAGAGGCGATCGCCGTCGTTAAAGGTGTCACAACCGTTGACGCCAGGGTAGAAGTCAGTGGCGTAGCCATCGGCAAACCCGTTGCAGCATCCACACCGCCAAGGATATCCATACCGCCCATCAGAACAAACTGGCCTTCGGTATAGTCGAGTTCACCATTTTGGTTGGTATCAAACTTTTCGACAGCCACGTTCAGATCGATGCTGCCATCTGCCCTGGTAATCGTAAAGGGTTCACCCTCATCCAAAACCCCGTTTAAGTTGGCATCGAAGAACACCTTACCGTTACCAATGTAACCGTCTATGACACGACTCTTGTAGTATGTCCTTACTGTGTCTGCGGTAAACGTTTGGTTTGTGGTGTTAGGGGGAACTAAAACACCTGTAGCTCCGAAGACTCCCTGCCAACTATTATTGCTGGAATACTTTTTGCTGACAGCAATGCTTTGCAGCGTTTTGGCTGGGTCGGGTCTCCACCCAAACCCGAATATGGCAGGATCGTTAGCATCATCAAATTTTGATCCAGTTGTATCAAGGCTGCGATCCATTCCGTCAATCAGATGGTAACTGTAAAATGATTGAGGGGAAGATTCCTCATACCAGTCGGGAACATAGACTGAGGCTGACGCCTGGGTGCCATCACTATAGTTAAAAGTCACCCGCATAAGCCCGTCACCATCTGTGCTGGTAGCGAACAGGTGGATTTCTGAATACTTGCCGGGCGTGACGTTGAAGGTAAAGGTTGGGTTGTTACCTGTGATTACTTTGGCGTTGTTGCCGTCATTAGTATTGTTGTAGCCTAGCTGAACGTTAGGACTGAAGGCATTCGCTCGGAAAAAACCGTCGTTGGGTAATCCATTGCCATTCGCACCAGCTTTCAAACTGGCAAACGACTGTGTGACGAAGGTTTCATTCCCGCTACTTAATCCGTCTTGTGTAGGATCTGTGGCTCCTCCCTTGTCGTTGACAATCACATCGCGATCGAAGACTGAACTAAAGTCGAAATTTATAACTTTAGGATCGGGCTTAAACTCGAAATTCTCAACCCCCGTCACGATTTTCACATCGCCATTAGGAGCAACAATTTGCCATACTGCTGTAGCTGTCTCGGTAAACTTATAGTCTTCTTTCTTACCGGTCAAGAGCAAGATATCGTTGCCATCTCCTCCGTCAATAGTATCGCTGCCCTCCCCAGAATCTAGGTAATCATCGCCAACGCCACCGAAGAGAGAGTCATCCCCAGCACCACCGCTTAGGGTATCTTTGCTACTTGTACCAGAGGACGATCCGTTACCTTCGCCATAAAGAGCGTCATTGCCATCTCCACCTTGGATAGAGTCATCGCCCTGTTGACCGTAGAGAGTATCGTTGCCAGTTCCGCCTTCGAGGGTGTCATTGCCCTCCCATCCGTGAAGTTCGTCATTACCTTCATCACCCCTGAGAAGATCGTTGCCAATCTCACCCAGGAGGATATCGTTACCGGCTTGGCCAGAGAGGGTATTATTTCCAGCATTCCCAATCACTAAGTCGTTATTAGCTGAGCCAATGACATTTTCAATCGAGGTTAACAGATCTGTATTGCCAGAAAATTGGGCTTTGCCATTGTTTAAATTGACATCAACAGCACCAGTAGAAAATCTGTAGTCAGCAGTATCAGTTCCGTCACCACCATCGAGGACGTTGCTGCCATTGCCACCAGAAAGCGTGTCATTGCCTGCTTCACCGTAGAGGGAGTCGTTACCATCCCCACCATCGAGGAGATCGTTATTAGACCCACCCCCGATCTGGTCGTCTCCTGCTTCTCCACTCAGGATGTCATCATCGTCATGACTAAAGATGCGATCGTTACCGTCACCACCCTTGAGGTAATCTTTACCCCCAAAGCCTTCAAGGAAATCATTGCCACCTCGACCAAAGAGCGAATCACTACCGTCCCCGCCGTTTAGAGAGTCGTTGCCTTTACCACCGTCGAGGAAATCGTTTCCTGTTTCTCCTCGGAGTATGTCATTGCCATCTTCACCGCTAAGAATGTCATCATCATTCCCACCAAGGAGCAAATCGTCACTCAAACCGCCGAAGAGAGTATCCTTACCATTTCCACCTTCGAGTGTGTCTTTGTCGTTGCTACCGTTGTAGTTTCCTCCCGTTTTTCCGTTGTCTTCGCCATAGAGAACATCATCCCCATCTCCACCTTGGAGGAAGTCGTTATCTCCCTGACCAAAGAGAACGTCCTTGCCATTTCCGCCCTCAATGGTGTCATTACCCTGATAGCCGTGCAGTTCGTCATTGCCATCCTGACCTTTCATCAAATCATTGCCATTCTGACCAAAAACACGGTCATCATCCTGGTCAGCATTTAGGGTGTCATTACCATCGCCACCATCAAGCAGGTCCTGACCCGGATAACCGAACAAGAGATCATCGCCAGCATTACCATAAAGGAAGTCAGAACCCGAATGCCCAATAAGTCTGTCGTTGCCTTCATTGCCTTCGAGTTTGTCGTTGCCATCATGGCCCTCCAGGGTATCCTCATCTTGTTGACCCTCGAGGATATCGTCACCACTCCCACCATGGAGAAAGTCTCTGCCCCTACCACCTGCTAACTTGTCATTTCCTTCGTCGCCGTTCACCGTATCCTCGCCATCCTGACCTTCGATTCGGTCATTGCCCGACCAACCTTCTCCTTTGTCATTCCCCGACCCCAAGATGAGATGGTCATCTCCACCCTGACCTCGAATATAGTCATCACCCCCGATAGCGTCATATTTGTTATTTCCGTCACCCAGCCATTCGTTATTAGGACCATCCGACGGGCCGCCAAAAAGGCCGCCAAAAAGTTTGTTAAACGCACCTTCAAAAAAGTCACCTATTTTAGTAAAGGTATTGAGTACACCTGATGTAACACTATTAAATCCATTAACAACCCCATCAATGGCTTTATTTACAGCCTCAGTTACTGCACCCAGGGCACCGCCCGTCACCTGGTCCAACAAATTTTCCATATTTCTGAGCGGAGCTAGTGACACGGTAAAGTCACCTTTGAGCGGCCCAGCCTTATAACCTACCTTTACCTTGGAACCACTAGCTGTACCATCTGAGGTAATCTCAAGGTTTGCCTCAACATTGCCAACGAGCCCGAGATCGTAGCCTATTCGACCTTTAACTGTTAGCTGGCCATTCTGTAGGCTAATGTCGGCACTGCCTAGCTGATTACCAAAAATTTTGGCTGTCCCTCCGATTTTGATATCGGTGGGACTTTTAATATCAATTATTGCGTTCTCGATTGAGAAGGCTCCGAATAAGTCAAGATTTCCTTGAACTTTCAGCCCATTCCTATCAGCATTAATTTTGGCTCCGGCAATCTCTCGCCCAAGAATCTTCACCGAACCCGATCCACTCGCAGTTTTGTTGTTGACATCAACTGAAAAATCGTTAATGTCTAGTGCCAGGACTCCGAAAGTCAAATCAAAATCTTTGACTTTGGCACTGGTGGGTGTGATCTCAAAGTTAGCTTTAGCGGCTGTTACACCAAAAACCTCAAGTTTTCCGTCCCCTTTGAGATATTGCTCAGTGGTATCGACTTTGAGATTTAAATCCAAAGTCTTATCATTGTCACCATCTGCCCCTGTCAGCTTCAAAAATCCCCAGTCAATTTCATCAATTTTGAAAGATCCCTTTAAGCTTGGATTGATTACATCGTAGGGATTGGCGTTAAGGCTGAGAGTAACATCTTTGCCCCACAAATTTATCTTGCCATTGATCCCAAAACCTTTTGTTAATTTCGTCTCGCCAATCTCTGTATTAAAAGGCACTAACTTTAGGAGGGGATCGAGTTCTGTATCTGCATCAGAGCCATCGATAGATACAATATTTAAATCCAGAACCTCCTTCAAAAAGCCTTCTGCCGTTTTGACAAAACCGACTTCCTTACCCACTTGTTTGATCAGATAAGAACCGACTGGCCCAGCCCAAAGGTCAACTATGTTGATGGGATTGTTGGCTGTTAATTCGACAGCAAATTTCTTTGGATCGTTGCTATCCACCGCGAAAGCGGACTTGATATCGAAGTTGCCAAACTTCAAATCTCCCACAAATCCAACATTATCAATCCAGGGCGGTGCGTAGGTTCCACCTAGCTGTATAGTTAAATTCCGAATTTCTGAATCAGGTAAGCCAAAGGGATTTTTCCAAGTGTCTGTTGGCTTAAGTTCAAGCTTACTTGTGATCGATTCAGGTTGAAAGATAATATCTGCCGAAACATTTAATTCAGGTTCGTTGTCTTGGAAAGGATCGTAACCTTTAATACTTACACTTCCTCCAACCCCGAACTTGGGCGTAGAAGTGGGTGTCGTATTGATGTTTAATTTAGCACCTGTAAGTTCAATCCACAGCGGATCTTTCTTGAATAGCGTTAGTTTTTCTGTGCTTAAATTTGCAGTTACGCTCAATTCCTGGGGAGTCTCTGTTGTAATCTCAGTTTCCAGCTCTATCTCTTTAATTTTTAGCTGCTCGTGAAGGAAGTCTAAGATATTGGGTTTCCCCCCATCTTCCTCTTCTTCAAAATTCACCTTACCACCGAGTTTGTAAGTAGGAGTGCTGGTATTCAGTTCGGATATGGTTAAGCTAGGTTGGTTAATCGGTATCGTTAGATCGCCTGCAATTTTAGTAACAAGAGGAAGAACTGTGAACTTACTGAAATCTACCTCACCATCGTATGTGACTGTGAGTTCATTGTTTTCATACTCAACAGTTAGTGGGTTGACCTTTGCTATAAGCTCTTGGAGGACTGTTTTTGCTACATTAGGTACAGGAATGCTCTTATTGTTCAGGTAAGCCTCTAGCTGGCTCCAGTTATATATTCGAGAATCAGTCGGGGTGACAGTGGGGGCGGTGGGGGCTGTTGTGTCAGCCGTCGTAAAATTCCAAGCAGTTGCACCTGTAATCCCGGCATAATTATTATTAGCTAAGTCTTTAATTGCACCGTTGGCAATTTCAACATAGTATGGAGTATTTGCTACCAAGTCAGCAGTCGGATTAATAGTAACGGTAGAGCCGCTAACAGTAACATTTGCCGCTGTGACATTGATAGTTTCTACAACTGAGTTGTCCGAAACTTTCTTGATAACAATATTGCCAGTACCTTTTTGGACGGCTTCATTCAAGGTGACAACTGCATTAGCAGCAACTGGAATATTAGTGGCGTTATCTGCGGGGGTGAAACTGGCGGCTGTAGGCGCTGTGGTGTCAGCAGTGGTGAAATTCCAAGCAGTTGCACCCGCAGTGCCGGCATAATTGTTACCTGCTAAGTCTTTAATTGCACCGGCCGCAATTTCAACGTAATAACCAGTACCTTGCGCTAAATCTGCCGTGGGGTTAACTGTGACGGTACTACCGCTAACAGTGACATTTGTGGAGGTAACATTTATAGTTTCAACCACCGTGCCGTCGGTTTTCTTGATAACAATGTTGCCGATGCCTTTTTGCACCGCTTCACTCAAGGTGACGACTGCATTAGCAGCAACTGGAATATTAGTGGCGTTATTTACAGGTGTGAAAGTGGTGGCTGTCGGCGCTGTGGTGTCAGCAGTGTTGAATTTCCAAGTAGTTGCACCCGTAATCCCAGCATAATTGTTACCAGCTAAGTCTTTAATTGCACCAGCAGCAATTTCAACGTAGTAACCAGTACCTTGCGCTAAATCCGCCGTGGGGTTAACTGTGACGGTACTACCGCTAACAGTGACATTTGTGGAGGTAACATTTATAGTTTCCACCACTGAGTTATCGGAGACTTTCTTGATAACAATGTTGCCAGTGCCTTTTTGCACCGCTTCACTCAAGGTGACAACTGCATTAGCAGCAACTGCAACACCGGTGGCGTTATCTGCGGGGGTGAAAGTGGTGGCTGTCGGCGCTGTGGTGTCAGCAGTGTTGAATTTCCAAGTAGTTGCACCCGTAATCCCAGCATAATTGTTACCAGCTAAGTCTTTAATTGCACCAGCAGCAATTTCAACGTAGTAACCAGTACCTTGCGCTAAATC
>NZ_JAUBOX010000016.1:97160-120743 GCF_036700445.1 Microcoleus sp. T3_B1 | reverse complement strand
AATCAGTTACACTAACCAGAGGGTTAGGCTAATCGTCCTTGGATATTCTTTATCCATTTGGATTAAACGAGTCGCACCCAAATACTTTTATTATATCCCGTATCAACAACCAGCTAATCTGCTAGAAGTATAACGATCGACCAACAAATGAGCAATCTCAACGAATCTCTGCCTGCACTTCCTTCCTATTGGCCCTTGCCTGATCTATCCCAAGCGGCTTTTGTCGCTGAAGGCGCTGTTGTGATCGGCAGGGTAGAGGTGGCAGCGGGCGCTAGTATCTGGTACGGGGCGGTGGTGCGGGCGGATATAGAGCGAATTGCGATCGGCTCAAGTACCAATATCCAAGATGGAGCAATTCTGCACGGTGATCCAGGGCAACCGACTGTTTTGGAAGATTTCGTGACAGTGGGACACCGAGCCGTGATTCACTCAGCTTACATTGAACGGGGCTGCCTGATCGGGATTGGGGCGATCGTGCTGGATGGAGTGAGGGTGGGCACAGGCTCTATCGTCGGTGCAGGGGCGGTTGTCACCAAGGACGTTCCCCCTCACACGCTAGTTGCGGGAGTGCCTGCCAAACGCCTGCGGGATGTCTCTGAGGAAGAAGCAGGCGAGTTGGTGGAACACGCTAAGCGTTACGAAAAGTTGGCTTTGGTTCACGCGGGGAAAGGTTCTGATTTGGGATTTGATTAGTTGAGGGAATTTTGAGAATATTTCTTGTCCCACCCCCTACTCCCCTTATTAAGGGGGGCTAGGGGGGATCTCCGGGTTAGTTTTATTTGACAAGAATGCTAAAGTACAGTAATTAAAATAAAGCAAAAAACTATTAGTTTCCAATGGCTTACACTGCGCCAAAAATCTTAACTTTTGAAACATTCCTCGATCGATATTGTGACAACTTCCGCTACGAGCTCGCTGACGGAGAATTAGTTGACATGGAACCCACAGGCCCACACGAAACCGTCAGCGGTAAACTGGCAACTCAAATCGGCATCGCCATCGCAGCCGAAAAACTACCTTGGTTCATTCCCCGCACTTGTTTGATCCGTCCATTCTCAGATGCAGCTACTGCCCGCCGTCCCGATATTGTCGTGTTAGATGAAACCGCTATTGTCAGCGAACCTCTCTGGGAAAGAGAACCTGTGATTACGCTGGGACGATCTATTAAATTGGTGGTAGAAGTCGTCAGCACTAACTGGGAAACAGATTACGCCCGAAAAGTTGAAGAATATGCTATTTTAGGGATTCCAGAATATTGGATAGTTGATTATCGTGGATTGGGAGGCGTGGCTTTTATCGGTAAACCTAAACAACCTACTATCACCGTTTGCCAACTGATTGACCAAGATTACACGCAGCAACAATTTCGCATCGGTCAACCGATTATTTCTCCTCTGCTAAAGAACTTGCAACTTCGGTTAGATGATATTTTGCCCCGTTAGGCGAGCACCCAAGCGATTTTAAATTTTAGATTTTAGATTTTAGATTTTAGATGGGAAAATTGATGAAGTCGGCGAACCTGAAACCAATTGCTTGATAGTCAACAATCAACAGTCAACAATCTTCGGAAAAATCGGGGTTTGTTCGATCGATAAAAGTTTAAAATTAAATAAAAAAAATTGTCAAGCTCGATCGAGCGCTAAGATTAATCACATGAATAACGATCGCACATCCAATCCAAACATCCCCCCGCACACCTGGAAACGTCCCATCGGCCTCGGTTGGGAGAATCCCTATACAGTCCGCTACGCAAGCAATCTCGACGATGGCCCCTGGCACGGAATGCCTCTGGGCGGCTTCGGTGCCGGCTGCATCGGGCGATCGTCCCGCGGCGACTTCAACCTCTGGCACATTGACGGCGGCGAGCACATTTTTCGCAGTTTGCCCGCTTGTCAGTTCAGCGTTTTTGAAGAAACTCAAGGCAAGAAACAAGCTTTTGCACTGTCCACTGAACCGCCTACCGATGGCAGTTTATCTAGTTGGAAATGGTATCCAAAAGAAGGAAGAAGGAAGAAGGAAGAAGGAAGAAGGGAAGAGTCAAATTCTGGGACTTATCATGCTTTGTATCCGCGCAGTTGGTTTGTTTATGAAAATGTGTTTGATGCTCAATTAAGCTGCGAGCAATTTTCGCCAATTTTGCCGAAGAATTATCAGGAAAGCAGTTACCCAGTTGCGATGTTTGAATGGGTAGCGCACAATCCTACAGATGCGCCGATTACTCTCAGCATTATGCTGACTTGGGAGAATATTGTTGGTTGGTTTACTAATGCCAATAAGTCGCAGAAAGTGATGGTTCGAGATGATGGTAGTCCATTTTATGATTATCAATCCCGGTGGGGAGAAAGTGCCGGAAATTTTAATTTGTTGGTGGAAGATTTTCACCGGATAGGTTGCGTGATGACGCGGTTGACTGCTGAGGAGGAACCGCAAGAGGGGGATGGACAATGGGCGATCGCAACTATTACTAATCCGGCGGTAGAAGTATTCTACCAAACTCGCTGGAACCCGGCGGGGAATGGGGACGATATTTGGCGCAACTTTTCTGCTGAAGGTTTCTTGTTGGATGACAGAGACGAGACAGCAGCAGCCCCAGGAGAACAGTTGGCTTGTGCGATCGCAGTTCGCTTTACTATTCGACCAGGAAAAACTCGCAAAATTCCCTTTATTATAGCTTGGGATTTGCCCGTTACTGAGTTTGCATCAGGAGTTTGGTACTACCGTCGCTATACAGATTTCTTCGGCCGCAACGGCAAAAATGCTTGGCCGATTATTCGCACTGCAATGAAGCATTCGGATACTTGGCGCGAAAATATTGAAGCTTGGCAAAAACCGATTTTAGAAAGAAAAGATTTGTCAGACAGTTTTAAAATGGCGCTGTTTAATGAGTTATACGCCCTGACAGACGGCGGTACTCTTTGGAGTGCGGCTGACGAACGCGATCCGAAGGGTCAATTTGCGGTTTTGGAGTGCATTGATTACCGCTGGTACGAAAGTTTGGACGTGCGGCTTTACGGTTCTTTTGCTTTGTTGATGCTGTGGCCGGATTTGGAAAAGTCGGTGGTTTTAGCGTTCGCTAGGGCAATTTCTGCAGGAGACGATACGCCGAGAATTATTGGCTGGAATCAAGCTTCGGCTATTAGAAAAGCTGTCGGTGCGACGCCACACGATTTGGGTGCTCCTAACGAACATCCTTGGGAGAAAACGAATTATACTAGCTATCAAGATTGCAATTTGTGGAAGGATTTGCCTTGCGATTTTGTGTTGCAGGTTTATCGGGATTTCCTATTGACTGCCAGTACAGATTGTGAGTTTTTGCAAGAGTGTTGGCCGGCAATTGTTGAGGCTTTGGCTTATCTGAAAACTTTTGATGAGGATGGGGACGGAATTCCTGAAAATTCGGGAGCACCGGATCAGACGTTTGATGACTGGCAAATGCGGGGGATAAGTGCGTATTGCGGGGGTTTGTGGTTGGCGGCGCTGGAGGCTGCGATCGCGATCGGCGAAATCTTGGAAGATGCAGCACCGGAAATAATTCCTAACCCTCAAGCAAAGATAGCATTATATCACAGTTGGCTGCTACAAGCAAGACCCAGCTATCAAGAAAAACTGTGGAACGGTCAATATTACCGTTTGGACAGCGAGAGTAACTCGGAAGTGGTGATGGCCGACCAACTGTGCGGTCAATTTTACGCGAAACTGTTAGGATTACCGGATATTGTGCCGCCAGAATGTGCAGTCAGTGCTTTAGAAACTGTGTACGATTCTTGCTTTTTGAAGTTCAATGAGGGGGAGTTCGGTGCGGCGAATGGGGTGATGCTGAACGGTTCGCCGGAAAATCCCAATGCAACTCATCCTTTGGAAGTTTGGACGGGGATTAATTTTGGGTTGGCCGCTTTTTTGGTACAGATGGGAATGGAGGAGAAAGCATTTAAATTGACGGATGCGGTGGTGAAGCAGATTTATGAAAATGGGTTGCAGTTTCGCACGCCGGAAGCGATTACGGCGGGGGGGACTTTTCGGGCAAGTCACTATTTGCGGGCAATGGCGATTTGGGCAATTTACGGGGTGTTGACCAATTTTAAATAGGGGAAAAGGTATATAGCAATCCTTGTAGGAGTTGTAATTTTTTTGACCCCACCCCAACCCTCCCCGAACCCGTGGGGAGGGAGTAAGAAATTCACAAATGATTTAGATTACTATATTAGGTGGTGAATCCCACTTAACTTTAAAAAATTTAAGACTTCATATCATGTCCCGTCGATTACCCTTCATCAGGTAGGGGCGGGTTCACCAACAACATCGGCCAATAATTGACAATCTCAAAAACCCGCCCGACCGGGATATTATGGTCAATCGGATATGAGATCAACTCCATTTTTAGCAAGGAAAACGGTTAATTTAACTCGCACTAAAATTAACAGTAAAAATTTTTAGCCTTCGAGGAAGAAACTAATGTTTCATGCTCAAACTTTAGCTATGCTAAAATTTTAAAATGAAACAGTCCTGCTGGGATGCGAGGGGTATCGAACTCGGCTATAAACGAGGGAGACAAAGGGTATGAGGCAATTGTTGACACCGATGCAGTGCAGACCTTACCCGTATATAATTTGGAGTGATAGCCAATTTGAAGATAAAATAGAAAAATGTCAAATCCTTTGCTTTCCCTCAATTACGAACCAGCCCTCGAATCCCTCGGCGGCGACTATTTTGATGAAGTCCCTGCGGCCGATTTTCCGCAGCATATTCTGCGCTTCCGCAACGACAAATTATTGCCGATATTGGGTTTAGACCCCGCACAAGTAACCGACCAACATTTTATTGAAGCGTTCGGCGAATTTCACTGCGTCCGCCCCTTTCTCGCACTCCGCTATCACGGCTATCAATTCAACACATATAACCCCAATTTAGGCGACGGTAGAGGCTTCTTATACGGCCAAGTTCGCGGGACTGACGGCAGACTTTACGACTTCGGTACTAAAGGTTCCGGCCGCACTCCCTACTCGCGGGGCGGTGACGGTAGACTCACTCTCAAAGGGGGAGTTCGCGAAGTTTTAGCTGCGGAAGCTTTGCATCGATTGGGAGTTCGGACATCTCGCTGTTTTAGTTTAGTTGAAACTGGGGATGCTTTGTGGCGGGGCGACGAACCCTCTCCGACGCGATCGTCCGTAATGGTGCGTTTCAGTCTTTCTCACATCCGGTTTGGAACTTTTGAAAGATTGTACTATATCCGCCGCCCGGATTTAACTAAAAAACTTTTAGATTTTGTTATTGAATATTACTACCCAGAACTGCATTTAGAAGCAACCAATGGGGGGTTTTCGCCGCAGGAAAAGTACGCCCTGTTTTATGCAGATTTAGTCAAGCGAGTAGCTGAATTAGTCGCTCAGTGGATGGCGGGAGGATTTTGCCACGCTGTGCTGAATACTGATAATATGTCGATTACTGGAGAAAGTTTTGATTACGGGCCTTTCGCTTTTATCCCAACTTACAAGCCGGAATTTACAGCAGCTTATTTCGACCATTACGGTCTGTATTGTTACGGCAATCAACCGTTGATTTGTAGGGACAATTTAGAGAAGCTTCAGCAACCGCTATCAGCGGCGATTCCTCAAGCTGATATGGATGCGGGTTTGGCCAAGTTTGGCGATTATTATAATGCAGCTTATCGGCAGTTGATGCTCAAGAGATTGGGATTTGAGGATTTGCCCGAAGCTGAGGGAGATGAGTTGTTGAAGGTGACAATTAAAATGCTGGCGGAGTCTCAAGTAGCCTATCACGATTTCTTTTTTGAACTGCGAAGACAGTTCGATCGCACTTGGCGAGATGATGCTAGTCTAATTTTTGCTGAGGCGGAACCGGCGGACTTGATAGCACCTTGGCGACAGTTTTATTATCACGTTTTGCAAAGTTTGTCGGCGGATGATATGGACAAAATGGCGGACTGTTTGCGGAGGCACAATCCCGAACAATCGCTGTTGAGACCGACGATTGAGGCTGTTTGGGAAGCCATAGCTATTGAGGATAATTGGGAACCGTTTTATGAATTGGTTAAACGACTTCAAGACCCAGAAAATTGATTGATAATAGCTTGAATTAATAGCGCGTAAGGGCTGGTTTACCTGCATTTTCTGTTAGTATTAAAGATTAGCGTGAACCAGCCCCGGAGCAATCTGAGATTATAAAATATTGACCGATAAAAATATAACATCGAGAAATAATTACTAATGACTAATGACCGAAAGCATCCAGGATACCCGCCACGTGATTCATTCCGAAAGCAGAATCAGGACCGGTGAAATAAAAAACCTGTATCCGATGAAACTTGCCGAACGTATTTATCTCGCGCAAGTCAATGCTTCAATTCTTTAATCTAAAATCTAAAATCTAAAATCTAAAATCGATTGACTACTTCAGCTTTTCAATCTCAAATTGTGCATCTTTGTAACCGCCGGTAAGTCCTTGATCTAGAAACATTTTGCCGGCTTTTTCTAAATCGCTAATTGCTCCTGCTTTGTCTCCCAATGAGCGGCGAACCATGCCTCTACCGTAGTAAGCAGCAGCATAATTCGGGCTGATCCGAATAGCTTGCACGTAATCTGCGATCGCACTATTGTAATTCTTTAACTCTTGATAAATCTTAGCCCGATTGGCGTAAGCTTCAGCATTGTTGGGATTGAACCCGATTGCTGCTGTAAAATCTGCGATCGCCCCCTGCGCGTCACCCCCTGCGCTGCGAGCTAAACCACGATTGTTAAAAGCATTAAAATCATTCGGATTCACTGTCAGCGCTTGAGTGCAATCGGCAATTGCTTTCGGATAATCCTTCAAATTTAAATAAGCAATGCAGCGATTGTTGTAAGGAACCCCATCCTCATCGCTCAGCGAAATTGCCTGAGTGCAATCGTCAATTGCCGCTTGATGCGCTCCCAAATTCAACTGCGTGCTGCAACGATTAGCGTAAGCATCTCCACTCTTGGGATCGATCGCAATTACCTGAGAATAATCCGCCAGAGCTCCCTGATAATCTCCTAGGTGAAAGCGAGCTCTCCCCCGACTGTAAAAAGCATCAACATTCTTAGCATCAAGTTTAATTGCCTCAGTATAATCTCCAATCGCCCCCTGCAAATCTGCGCTCCCAGCGCGAGCCAATCCCCGCGAATGATAAGCTTTAACAAGGTTCGGCTGCAACCGAATTACTTCGGTAAAATCCTGAATAGCCGCCTTGTAATCTTGCATTTCTAAATAAGCAACTCCTCTTTCATAATATGTATCAGCATCATTGGGCTGGAGATTCACAGCTTGAGTGTAATCCTCAATCGCCCCGCCCTTGTCGTTAAAATCGTGACGGGCTAGCCCGCGGTTAAAATAAGCCTGAAAATATTTAGGATTGAGAGCGATCGCCTGAGAATAATCCGCAATTGCTTCTTGATACTTTTTTAAATCATAATTAGCATTACCACGCCTATAAAAAGTCTCAGCATTGTTAGGATTCAATTGAATTGACTTATTAAAAGCCTGCAAAGCTGCCTCCGCATCTTGATTGCGAGACTTTTCCACTCCCTGCTCGTAATATTCCTTAGCTTTAATCGGATTCGGGCGTCTCCAATAACTAAACAGAAATAGCAGAACTATCGCCGCCCCGAAGCCCGCCAAAATCATCAACCAAAATCGACTTCCAAAACGTGACGAAAAACTATCCGAAGACAGTAACCTCGGAGAAATACTTTTCTTGTGAGCCTTATTCCCCGGTTCTTGGCGGTGTCTCAACTTGCGGATAGCTACCAAAACTTCCTCAGCAGATTGATAGCGTTTGCCAAATTGGTGACAGACCATTTTGTCAATTATATTGGCTAATCCCACAGAACATTGAGTTCGGTTTCGCCACACAATCTCCCCCGTGTGAGAAGGACTCGGATCTTGCAATTTGGGCAAATCCGTACCGGGCAAACCCGTGATAGCTTGGACGGCCATCATCCCGACTGCATAGATGTCGCTGCTAAATTGCGGGTTGCCTTGAAATTGTTCGATCGGCATATAAGCCGGAGTTCCAGTAGCAATGGTGCGCGGAAATTCTGTATCGTGCTCGCTGACTTGATTTGCAACTTCTTTAACCGAGCCGAAGTCAATTAAAACTAATTTGCCGTCTGGTTTGCGGCGGATTAAGTTGGAGGGATTAACATCGCGGTGAATCACTCCCTGAGAGTGTACGAAGGCGAGAAGTTGTAACACTTCTTCCAGCAGAGCCAGCACTCGTTCTTCCCGCCAAGGTTGACCGGCCACAATTTCCCGATTTAGGGCGTGTCCGGGCACAAATTCTTCGACGAGGTAGAATTGATTTCCTTCTTCAAAATAAGCGAGTAAAAAGGGAATTTGATCGTGTTTTCCCAGCTTTTCTAATATTTCTGCTTCTTGTTTAAATAAGCGGTAAGCTGTTTTGAGAACTGTGGAAGTGTTGCTGGGAGGGCGCAGTTGTTTTACTACACATTGAGGGTGGCCAGGGCGTCGAGTATCGACAGCTAAATAAGTTTGTCCAAAAGCTCCTGAACTGAGAATTTGCACTACCCGATAACGCCTGTCTAAAAGTTGACCAACCATGTTCATATCTATAATTGAGAATTGGTAACGGGGAGTTGGTAATTGGGAATTGGTAAGGGGGAATTGGTAAGGGGGAGTTGGTAAGGGGGAGTTGGTAATTTGGCCTTCTTCCTTCTTCCTTCTTCCTTCTTCCTTCTTCCTTCTTCCTTCTTTTTTTAACATCTGAATGGTGACTAATAGTTTATTTAGGGTCGTTGATTTGTGATTGTGCGTTTTGGAAACCATCGGCTCTTCCTTGTTCTAGAAAGAGGGTTGCAGCTTTCTGAAAATCCTCGATCGCCCCAGCACGGTCTTTGAGTTGGCGGCGGACGAGGCCTCGGCTGTAAAAAGCGCTAGCATTGTTGGGGTTGAGCCGCAGCGAGTGAGCGAAATCCTCAACTGCTAAAGGGTAATTTTTGAGTTCTGAGTAAATAGTACCGCGATTGCTGTATGCTACTGCATCGCTGGGATTGAGTCGAATTGCTTGAGTAAAATCTTCTAAAGCTCCCTGCTTGTCTCCCGAAGCTGATCGAGCTAATCCTCGATTGCTGTATGCTTTGGGATTGTTGCCGTTGAGTCCGATCGTCAAACTGCAATCTTCGCTGGCCTTTTGAAATTGTTTTAAATTCAGATAAGCAATGCAGCGGTTGTTGTAAGCTGCTTCATCTTTTGGAGCGAGGCGAATTGCTTCGGTGCAATCTGCAATCGCTTTGTCGTAGGTGGCCAAATTCAAGTAAGCGCTGCACCGATTGGTATAAGCATCAGCGAGATCGGGTTGCAATTCGATCGCCTTAGTATAATCTTCCATTGCTCCTTGATAATCTGCCAGATTAAACCTGGCTCGACCACGACTGTAGTATACGCCAGCTTGTTTGGGGCTAATTTGAATGGCTTGAGTAAAATCTGCCATTGCTCCTGTTTTGTCCCCTGCTGCCGATCGAGCTAAACCCCGATTGCTGTAAGCTGTAGCATCGTTGGGACTGAGCCGAATTGCCTGAGTGTAGTCTTCTATTGCTGTGCGGTAGTCGCCCAAATCGTAGTAGGCTAAACCCCGCTGAGAGTATGCCTCACCGTCGCTGGGATTGAGTCGCACTACTTGGGTGAAATCTTCCACGGCCCCCCGCTTGTCGCCGATGTCGAGGCGGGCCATACCTCGATTGTAGAGAGCTTTGCTGTGGCTAGGATTGACTTTAATTGCTTGCGTGTAATCCTGTATTGCTTGCTCGGTTGCGCCCATGTCGTAGCGAACGTTTGCCCGCTTGTAGTAAGTTTCCGCATCGCTGCCATTCAGGGCGATCGCTTGAGTATAATCGGCGATCGCGCCTGTTGTGTCACCTTGCTGGGCCTTGGCCACGCCGCGGGCTAACAATTCTTTTGCCCTCGCGGGACTTTGACTCTGCCAAAAGTAAATTATCAGTGCTGTCAAGATTAAAGCTGCCGCTGTTGCAGCCAACAGCAGGAGTTTGGTTTGGCTTTGTCTTCGCGGTTGACTCATAGCGTCCGTGATGATTGTGGCTGGCGGCGGCTCAACCTCCAATTTTACGGCGATTTGTTTGAGGTCTGCTAAAACTTCGGCGGCCTCTTGATAGCGTTCCTCGCAGTCGGGGCGCACCATGCGATCGATAATATCTGCTAGGGCTGCCGAACAAGTTGCCCGGTTTCGCCAGGGAATTTCGTTTTTGTTGTTTTTTAAGGCACTCAGTTCGTTGGGTGAGAGTCCTGTGACGGCAAGCTGGGCGATCGTACCTAGAGCGTAGATGTCGCTATTGTAACGGGGGTTGCCGCTCAATTGCTCGATCGGCACGTATAAATCCTGAGCCGCCAAATCCTGTTTTTTTGCCTCATGCCGTTTAACAGAGTTCGGGGAAGTTTGCGACAACAAATGACAGTTAGCAAATTCCGGGTTAATTTCTTTGTCTAAGCTAAAGTCTACCAATACAAATTTGCCGTCTGACTCGCGCCGGATCGCTCTGTCTGGTTGAATTCTGCGGTGAATAAAACCCTTCTCGTGTATGAACACCAAAATTTCTAATATTTCTGATAGCAGACCAATTACTTGGTCTTCATCCCAAGGTTCACCGGGTATTAGTTCTTGACTTAAAGGTGGGCCGGTAATAAATTCTTCAATTAAGTATAAACTTTGATTTTCCTCAAAATACGCCAATAATTCGGGAATTTTGTCGTGTTTTCCCAATTTTTCAATTATTTCTGCGTTTCTTTGAAATATAACTTTGACTAATTCTGGAGTTTGCGAACTTGTGCCGGGGAGTCGCATTTCTCTAACCGTGCATTGCGGATACCCGGGACGGTGAGTATCTGCTGCTAGATAAGTTTTTCCCACCTCACTTGAGTCTGTGACTTTAATGATGCGGTAACGTCTGTCTAGAAGTTGACCAATCATGCTTTGCCCTCTACCCTGTCAATCGATTTTAGATTTTAGATTTTAGATTTTAGATTGAACCATTGACCCCACAGATAAATTCGGGGGGCAAGTTTCATCGGATACAGGTTTTTTCTTTCTCCACGGATGAATCCGGGGGCTTGTATCCTGGATTCTTTCGGTCAATTTTCCATTATCGCATGAAATCAGATTAGCCAAAATATGTGGCTGAGTAATTTAAGTTCGATCGATCCGTGACTCCTACCCAAAAACGGATAGTTGCTTTCCGACTGGAGTCGTGAGACGCCCAAAATTTTAGACTCTTGTTCAAGTTCCCAGATTGAGCTGTGGAGTCAATCTAAAATCTAAAATCGACTGACTGGCAAAACTGGCGCTCGGATTGGCTCGCCAAGTCCATCGCTGTTGCCACGCTCTTCTAATATTTTAGAAAAAAAATGCTGAAATTGTTTATCCTGTCAATGAGATATGTATAATTTAACAACCAAGCCGGAGGTCAGTCAAATGAAAGTACAAGTGGTTGAATCCCTAATTCAAGTTATCTGGTCTCTCGCAGCCGACGCACAATTAGCGATTCTAGGTAAAATATTACCAAATATCTCCTACGCTTCGAGCCGGAAACTGGTGCATTTTGCCCTAAAGGGCGACTATTTTAATTTTTTGAATGACGAACTAGAGATTTATACTCTCAAATACCGAGAAGCAATTGCCTGATACTCAAAAACAGGAAATTGAGAGAACTTTTGAATGTGTGAACAATAAAAATGTCTGAATCATTAACAAAAGGAGGAACGATCGCAGCGATCGCCACTGCCATAGTTCCCCAACAAGGCAGCGTCGGCATTGTGCGAGTTTCCGGTTCCGCCGCCTTAAAAATTGCCGAAACTCTGTTTCGCGCCCCAGGACGGCAAATATGGGAGTCTCACCGCATTCTTTACGGTCACATCCGCCGCCCCAAAACTCAAGAATTAGTCGATGAAGCTTTGCTGCTAATCATGAAAGCGCCGCGTTCTTTTACTCGCGAAGATGTGGTGGAATTTCACTGTCACGGTGGCATTATGGCCGTGCAGCAAGTCTTGCAGTTGTGTTTGGAACATGGGGCGAGATTGGCGCAGCCGGGAGAGTTTTCGCTGCGGGCTTTTTTGAACGGGAGGCTTGATTTAACTCAAGCTGAAAGTATCTCAGATTTGGTGGGAGCAAAATCGCCCGCTGCTGCACAAAGTGCTTTGGCCAGTTTGCAGGGAAAATTAGCGCAGCCCATTCGCAAATTGAGAACAACTTGTTTGGACGTGCTGGCAGAAATTGAGGCGAGAATTGATTTTGAGGAAGATTTGCCGCCTTTAGATGAAGCTAAAACTTATTTGGAAATAAATCATGTTTTGGAGGAATTGTCAACAATTTTGGCGACTGCCGATCGTGGAGAATTGTTGAGAACCGGTTTGAAAGTAGCGATTGTTGGGCGGCCGAATGTGGGAAAATCGAGTTTGTTGAATGCGTGGAGTAAGAGCGATCGGGCGATCGTCACGGATTTGCCCGGTACGACGCGCGATGTGGTTGAATCGCAGCTAGTTGTGGGCGGCATTCCGGTGCAGGTGCTCGATACTGCGGGCATTCGAGAAACCGAAGACAAGGTAGAAAAAATTGGCGTTGAGCGATCGCGCGCAGCAGCAAAACAAGCCGATTTAGTGTTGTTGACAATTGACGCGGCATCTGGTTGGACAGAGGAAGATTCGGAAATTTACGAACAAGTAAAGCACCGCCAGCTAATTATAATTATCAACAAAATCGACCTAGTAAAAACCATCCCCGAACTACCTTTTTCCTCAGAAATTCACCCAATAGTTGCCGCAGCCGCCGCCCTCGATCGAGGCATAGCAGACTTAGAAACAGCAATTTTAGATGCCGTTAGCAGGGGAAATTTGCAAGCAGCAAACTCAGACTTAGCAATCAACCAGCGACAAGCAGCGGCGTTAACTAAAGCTAAAATTTCTCTGGAACAATGCACAGATACTATTAGCAACAAATTGCCTTTAGATTTTTGGACAATAGATTTGCGCGGTGCAATTCAAGCATTGGGAGAAGTTACGGGCGAAGAAGTGACAGAATCAGTGCTCGACAGAATATTTAGCAGATTTTGCATTGGCAAATAGCAATGGTAAAAGATTGTTTATCTTGAACGGTCAAGCAGATATTATAGTGTTAAACCTGAAACAGCAAACAGATAACAGCAGTGCCATTACCTATCTACCACATTACCCCCATTGACAATCTAGAATCTATTATTTCTCAAGGTGGATTGTTAGCTTACAACGTTATGCTTGAGACAGAAACTAACTATACTAATATCGCCTATGAAAACATCCAAGATCGTCGCGCTAGAATTGGCGTTCCCTGCGGTGCAGGTGGCGTACTGCACGATTATGTTCCCTTTTATTTTGCACCGCGATCTCCGATGTTATACACCATTAATCAGGGGAATGTACCAAACTATACTCAAGGTCAAGCACCAGTTATTCACCTAGTTTCTGATGTATTTGAGATAGACATTAGGGGTTTAGATTTTGTTTTTACTGACGGTCATGCAGTCATGACATTTACCGAGTTTTTTGACGACCTCAACTATCTAGGTGCGATCGACTGGGATGTTATGGGCTCTCGTTATTGGTTTGATACAAATGAAGACAACGACCGAAAACGCAGGCGTCAAGCCGAGTTTTTAGTTAGAAACTTTTTGCCTTGGGAGTTAATCACAGAAATCGGCGTAATCGATTATACAATTCAATCACAAGTAGAAAATATTTTACAAAATTTTACAGATCAAACCCCCGTAAGAGTGCATAAAGATTGGTATTATTGAAATAAATAGTAGGAAATAAAAGTGATTGAAATCAAGGAAGGCAACCTTTTAGAAGCAAATGCAGAAGCCTTAGTGAACACAGTTAATTGTGTGGGAATTATGGGCAAAGGAATTGCCTTGCAGTTCAAGCAGGCTTATCCCGAAAACTTCCGCCAATATGAAAAGGCTTGTCGCGCCGGTGAAGTGCAGCCGGGCCGAATGTTTGTAGTATCTTCGGGCAATCTATTTAATCCCCGATACATTATTAATTTTCCAACTAAACGTCACTGGAGAGGCAAATCAAAAGTCGAAGATATTCAAACAGGACTAAAAGCTTTGATTCAGGAAGTAAAGCAATTAGGTATCACTTCTATTGCCGTTCCTCCGCTAGGCTGCGGAAATGGTGGCTTGTCTTGGAAGACAGTCAAACCGCTAATTGAATCAGCTTTTTCGGAACTGCCAAATGTGCAAGTTTTGCTATTTGAACCCCAGGCTACTCCGCAAGCTGATTCAATGCGGATTGCTACCGAAAAACCCCAAATGACTCGCGCTCGTGCCTTATTTATTAGCTTGCTCGAATTGTACGGAATTCCTGGCTATCGCTTGACAATGCTGGAAATTCAAAAGCTAGCTTATTTTCTTCAGGTAGCAGGTGAACCACTAAAATTGCAGTATGTGAAAGAAAAGTACGGGCCTTATGCAAATAATCTCAATCATGTTTTACAGAAGCTGGAAGGGCATTATATTCGAGGTTATGGAGACAGAAGCCGAGAGGCACAAATTTATGTGTTGTCTGAAGGTAAAATAGCCGCGCGGGATTTTTTACAAAATGCCCCCGATGCTAATGTTAGACTAGAGCGTGTGAGCGGGTTAATTAATGGTTTTGAAACTCCTTACGGAATGGAACTGTTGGCAACTGTTCACTGGGTTGCTAGGGAAAATAGGGAAGCAGCAGAGGATTCCGAAAGAGCGATCGAACTTGTACGCGAATGGAACATTCGCAAGAGCGAACTATTTAAGCCTCAACATATTCGCAAAGCGTGGCAGCGGCTTCGCGAGCAGAGTTGGTTTTTTTAGGATACCTTCTGCCTTCTGACTAATGCTGACTGAGGAGTAATTCTTACGATCGAGGTCTTCCCAGACTTGTAATATAAAGCACAGCCTCACCCGCAGGAATACCGAGAACGTCATTGACGCGATCGTCAAAAAAGCCCCCGATACCGCTGACACCCAAACGCAGTTGTATAGCTGCTAAATTCAACCGCTGGCCCAAATGACCCGCGTCCATGTGCAAATAGCGGTAAACTCGATCGCCATATTTTGCTACAGCCCTGTTCAAATCCGCCGTGTGAAACAACAGCGCCCCCGCATCTCTGCCCAAGTCTTGCCCCAAACACAAAAAATGCAGTTCCCTGCGGAAATTTTTAAACCTAATTTGCCGCAATTCTTGAGCTTTCGGAGCGTAATAGTAACAGCCTTCTTCTAACCCATGCACTCCCGAAACAGCAATAAAAGTCTCGATCAAACTTAAATCGAAATAGTCTGGATAACCGTCTAATCCTTGGTCAATATAGTGCTGGGGCTGGTAAGTAAAATCGAGCATAGCTAGCAGTTCGCCCAAGCTCAAAGAAGCACCTGTATAAGCACGGGTAGAACGCCTTTTGAGCATAGTGTTTTCTAAAGTTTCCAGGTTCACTCCCCAAGGAATCGAAGGAGTGACCGTCGAAACTTTAGTACAAAATGGAAAGTTGTATTTATCCTCTAATTCCCCTTCACTTTCATCCAGTTTCCAGCCGTCAGATCCGGTAGGGTCTGATTCTAAATGCGTGGCTTTGTGGAGGTATTTTAACAGTTGACCTTCGGAAATTTTTGGGTAATCTGTCGTGGTGTTTCCGGGCAAAGCTGTTTTAAATTTAGGCAAGTTTTGGTCAATATCTAGCAAGTCGGCTAAAGCAACTACACAAATAGCTCCTTCTTGCTCCGAGTCGATGTAGAGTAATTCATTGACAGCTTCGTCGGCGAATCCTCCAATCAGGTGAGGTCGGTAATCGTTGACGGCGCAAGCTAACTCGATATTACTCAATAAATGGCCAGTGTCTAGAAAAATTCGCCGATAAGCTCGGTCTTCGTAACGCCAAGAAGAACGGAAAAAAACAGTGGTAATGGCGATCGCCAATTGGGTATTTTCTAGCGCTGGCGACTGGAAACAAGCTGCTTGCAATGTCGGCCAAACTTGACTGTCCCAAAAATGAACAAGTGAATGAGTTCTGCACTGATAATTGTAGAGTCCGGCCGGCAACTGGGCAGTGCCACGGGAGATTAAATAAACCTCTGCTGGGTAGAGTCCACCCGCCGACGGTGCAGATCGCAAATACAGGTAGCTGTCGTCTACCGTCTGCACTTTCGCCGTCAACCCGTAGCTGCACAGCAACAAGCTAGATAACCGATGCCACCAAGCGGCATCGGGATCGGCATCGGCATCCTCGGAGGGGTCTTTTAGATAAGGCTTGAGGTCAAAATACGCTCCAATTTTATATTCTTTGAAAGGAACAGGTTGCTCTGTCCAATCTAGCTGTTTACTTTTAGCAGCAATGGTTTCAGGGTCGTATTTTGTCCGTTCGTGGTAGTGCTGAGCAATGGAGAGAGGAAGTTCTGGCATATTTCAGTAGAGGATTGGCTTTGGTTTCTCGATCTTGACATTACTAACCGCTTACTGGTTGAGCAAGGCAGAATTTTACAAATATAAAAAAAATCTTAGAAAAAATGCGACTGTTGTTACACAAGCTTAACATAATAAGAGACATAAGTATAAATACGCAGAAAAATAACCATTAATTACTGTTATGGATTGGCTGCAGTAGCTGTCGTCATGAGGAATGAAAATGCAAAAGCTAAGCGCTGAGGAATTGCTTGCTCAGTATGCTGAGGGCCAGCGAAACTTTAACGCCGTTGACTTAAGTGAACATAACTTGTTTCAAGCAGATTTGACAGAAATAAATCTTTCTGGTAGCGTTCTGAGGCGAGCTTATTTGCCCTACGGAAATTTGACTCAAGCCAATCTTTATAAAACTGATTTGCAAGATGCTGAATTGGGCGACATTCAACTTTATCAAGCTAACTTGTCGGAAGCAACTTTATCAAGAGCCAACTTATCAAGAGCAAATTTGCGTCACGCCAATTTGCAAGGTGCTAATTTGCAGAAAGCCAATTTGCAAGGTGCGGATTTGTACAATGCAGATTTGACGAATGCCGATTTGAGATATGCGGATTTAAGCCGAGCTAATTTGGAGAAAGCAAAGTTAAGCAAAGCTCAATTAGCGGGCTGCAACTTATTTCGATCGCGCTTGGTTGATTTGTCGGAAGCCGAGTGCGATCGCACTACTATCGGGCCCGAAGGCTATTGATGATTTGCAGCCGCTAGTCTAGCGCCTAGGGCGATCGGCTTAATTAGTCGTGAAGCGTAGCTAGAGCAATCCTAAATGATTCAGATAAATTTGTAGGGGTAGTGCTAAGAGTGCCTACCACCTATCTATCGGGCAACCGGGCGTGGGATTGCCCCTACAATAATTATGCAAATGATTTAGGATTGCTATATCCCGTAGGGAATCGCCCTTTTTACAATTTCTTAACATTTCTCGACATGGGGGAAAATGTGAGTTACAGTCGTAGAGAACTTATACCAATTTTTTATGAGGCCCCGTAGAATCTGATCCCCCCTAACCCCCCTTAATAAGGGGGGGACAAGATTCTTCTCAAAGTCAACCCATACTCCCCAACGATCAGGGGGAGTAGGGGGTATGCGAGGGGGGATCGAGATATGTGAAACTTCACATTAAATTGGTATTATCGCTCCGCAACAGTGACAATAAATAACACATTTGTCCAGCGAAAAACAGGCTAAAATTTATGAATTCTCCTGACAACAAATCCAGAGAACTCCGGCGCAGAGAACAAGAACTGCGGAAGCGAGAACAAGAAATTCGGCTCCGCGAACTAGAAGCCGAAATTGACCGCTCAGTGCCCGAACATCTAACAAGCAAGTACCAAGAACCAGACAGCCAAGTTAACGGCAAACTCAAACAGTGGCGCCGAAAAATTATAGCAGCCGCTCAATTTACAGGCATTGTCATTGCTGTTATCGTTGCAGTTCGCATAGCATCTTGGCTGGCAGCCGCCCTGATAGTGGGAGGCATTGCTTTTATCGCTTACAAAATGTTTATTGAAGAAGACAGAAGTTGAAAACCCCAAGCATGAAACTATCAGGAAACAGCCATGAACCTTAAAGTAGAAACTAGCAACTTTCTCAACGATTTAGAGCGAGTAGCCGCCGTGCGCCGAGAAATTGCCACTCGCCTCAGCAACATCGCCACAGCCATCAACCAATCAGAATTAGCAGGAGGAGAAGCATCGGGAAAACTCGGTTTAGAAACAGACAACGCCGACATTGATGTCGCCAGTAAAAACTTGCGCCAAGGAGTCTTTCGGCTGCTAGTGCTAGGCGACATGAAACGCGGTAAAAGCACTTTTCTCAATGCGTTAATCGGCGAAAACTTACTGCCCAGCGATGTAAATCCCTGTACAGCTTTGCTGACGATTTTGCGCTACGGTTCGGAAAAAAAAGTCACAGTTTATTTCAATGACGGCAAAAGCCCAAAACAGCTAGATTTTAAAAGTTTTAAACAGAACTACACAATTGACCCCGCTGAGGCAAAACGCTTAGAAGAAGAAAAGAAACCAGCATTTCCAGATATCGATTGCGCCGTAGTAGAATATCCCTTACCTTTGCTGGAAAAAGGCATAGAAATAGTAGACAGTCCCGGACTGAACGATACAGAAGCCCGCAATGAATTATCTCTCGGTTACATCAACAACTGCCACGCTATTTTGTTTGTGCTCAGGGCAACTCAGCCTTGTACAATGGGTGAAAGACGCTATCTAGAAAATTACATCAAAGGTCGCGGATTGAGCATTTTCTTCCTGATAAATGCTTGGGATCAGGTGCGGGAAAGTTTGATTGACCCGGATGATCCTGAAGAATTGGCAGAAGCAGAAGGGAAACTGCGGCGGGTTTTTCAAGCTAATTTGGCTGAATATTGTTTAACAGAAGGCCACGACATTTACGACGAGCGAGTGTTTGCAATTACCTCAATTAAGGCGCTCCGGTTGCGGATGAAAAACCCGGATGCGAATTTGGCAGGAACTGGTTTTCCAGAGTTTATGGCGGCACTGAATACGTTTTTGACGCAGGAAAGGGCGATTTCGGAATTGCGTCCGGCGAGGACTTTGGCGCGTCAAATTTCTGCTCGTGTCCGCGAAGCTGTTGGGCGCAGATTACCATTACTCGATCGCGATGTCAATGAGTTGAAAGAAAAGATTGATTCAGTTGAGCCGGAGTTTAAAAAGCTGACTCAGATTCGCGATGAATTTCAACAAGAAATTAGCGAAGTTAGAGATAGTAAATCGCGGGCGATCGCAGATTCTTTTCGCACCTACGTTCTCAACTTAGAAAATACCTTTGAAACAGATTTCTTACGGTATCAACCGGAACTGAGATTTCTGGATTTCTTCAGCCAAGGCAAGCGAGAAGCTTTTGAAGCATCGCTCAAACGAGCATTCGAGCAGTACATCAATGACAAACTAGCAGCTTGGACTCTCACGGCCGAACAAGAAATGAATTCAGCCTTTTCGCAGCTATCGAAAAGTGCCGCAAATTACGGAGCATCTTACACGAAAGTGACTGAAAAAATTACCGAAAAACTGACGGGACAAAAAATACCAGCAGCAGTCAGCCACTCGAACGAAGATAACTCCCCAGGTTGGGCAAAATGGGCGATGGGATTGTTCTCCTTAACGACCGGAAATCTGGCAGGAGTAGCAATGGCCGGAGCGGGTTTTGATTGGAAAAATATCCTGCTCAACTTAATCACTGTGTTGAGCGTCAGTACGATTCTTGCTAGTTTGACGGGGATTGTTTTGGGGCCGCTGTACTTGGCTTTATTGGGGATGGGTGTTGGGGTTTTGCAAGCAGACGGAGCTCATAAACAGTTGGTGAAAGCGGCGAAAAAAGAGCTAGTGAAATATCTGCCGCAGGTGGCTCAAGAGCAGTGGCAGCCGATTCATGATGCTGTAAAAGAGTGTTTTGATGTTTATGGGCGGGAAGTGGGCGATCGCATGAATGCTGATATTACTTCTCGGAAATCTGAGTTAGATAATTTGCTGGCTCAAAAGGAATCTCGCGAGATTAATTGTCAGGCTGAATCGCAGCGGTTGAAAAAATTGGATGCTGATGTTTCTGCAGAGTCGCAGAGTATTGAATCGCTATATCAATGTTTCCTAGCATCGGCGGGAAGCTAGGCGTGTTTTCAAACTTGAAATTAGCTTAAATTGTAGTTGGGTTTCCTTCCTCAACCCAACCTACAGAATAGTTTGAAAACACGCTCTAATCCCCCAGTCTAATTACCGTTGTTATTGACCCAAGATTGGGAATGATCGCAAGAAAATTGACATGGTGCGGAGCCTGCGGCAGAAGGGGCTTAAGGATGTGGATGAGTAGATGCAGACATTAGGGGGTAAATATGGATAATGATAAAGTTTCACAGAAATTAGAGAGATTAGAAAGAAACTTGAAAAGTATTCAAGCCCTTGAAGACAGCTCTGCCAAAATCAACCGACTTATCAACATGGCTCAACAGTTTGAACTTGTCGATCGCCATGAGAAAGCTCAGGAAATTTATCAGGAAGCCTTAGAACTTACCCAAAACTTTTCGGATAGCTATGATAAGGTTTGTTTGCTACAAAACTTGGGCTTGTGGCAAGAGGCAACCCTAATTAATCAAAAGCTGCTGAACAACAGGCTTAACCAAAATCTGCCAGATGGCCCTGAAAAGATAGATATACTTAAGCAACTAGGTCGTTTTCAAGAGGCGATCGAAATTACTCAAAGATTGACAAATGGCTATACAAAGGCAGCTACCTTAATTGAAATTGCCAATCTCATCCAAGAACCAAATCAGAAAAATTATCTCTGGCAAGAGGCACTTTTGGTTGCCGAAACAATTAAAGATATAGAAGAAAGAGATAGAATATTAGTCCATCTGGTTAAAAAAAAATTAGAGAGGAAGCTCGATCGTTCCCATGAATTATTGCCTGAAGAACTGCTAGGGCATTCAAGAGTTATTGCAGTGATAGAGGAAAAAATTTCAGAAGAGCAATACAAGCAAGCTCTTCAAATTGCTCTAAGAATTGAGCAGATAGAACACAGAAATACTGCATTGTACGATCTGGCTTCTTCTCGATATGATAATAGAGATTGGGGGATCGACCTCATCAATCAACACTATATTGTTACTCCCCCAGATTTTTCTCATAAACAAGTACAAGGAATGCAGTTTAGGCAGAGCAGGTATTCAAATACATTAGCTGCATTTGAAGAGCCACCTTTATCAAATTGCACCGATCGGGAGAAGGTACAAACTGCCTATCGCTTTATTTATCTACCTAGTTTTCACCCCAGCTTAGTCATTCGAGTTTGGGGAGATACACTGAGTACACCTTGCTTGCAGGCTGTTACAAAAGTAGGAAGCAAGGTAGGGAGTGAAGAGCCTTGGATGCTCACAGAAGCAAAATCTTTGGAATTACTGACAGCCATCAATGAGAATAAATTTTGGCCTTCCATTACTTGGGATTTGTCTTGGGGTTTGGATGGATCGAGGTGGGTGTTTGAAGGCTGGAATCAAGGAAAATACAAGTGGTTGGATGCTTGGAGTCCTAATAATGGACCAGCATATCGCCTTGGGAAAGTTTTCTTGTCTCTCTTCCCAGAAAACTTATTAGAACTAACTAGAATTTACTGAACCTCCTACAGGTTCACGAGAATAAGTAATATGAGGCTCGATCGATCGCTTATAATATATGTAGGTTGGGCCCTTGGAACGAACCCTACGCTTCGGTTCGCCCAACAAATCTACAAAACCCAACAAATCTACAAAAAATGTTGGGTTTCACTTCGTTCAACCCAACCTACAGCTAACTAAATGAAATAAAACAACAATATGCAACAACCCGAAATTTATCAATACCTGACCGACAATCTCAAATCAGCACTCGGTATTCTCGAACTGGATAAAAACTCCCAACTGTATCGAGATACTACCTCAATTTGCGACTATCTCGCCAAACCAACTTTTCAAATCGCTGTCTTTGGCCCGTTTAATTACGGTAAGTCAACTTTGCTCAATGCTTTGCTTGGAAATCGTGCTTTGCCGATCGACCTCGTGCCCACTACAGGTGCTGCCATTTATGTCAACTACGGCGAGGAATTGCACGCAAAAATTACCCTGAAAGACGGCACGGAAATTAGCGAACCGGGGACTGATGTTTTGAAACGCTATGCCATCCTTGACGACGCGAGACAAATGCGGGATGATGTGGCCGCCGTTAATGTTTATTGTCCCCATCCATTCCTGCAAACCGGTGTGGAATTGCTGGATTTGCCGGGAACCAATGACCGCGAAGAACAGGATAATTTGGTTCGGGATAAATTGCTAACGGCTGATTTAATTGTGCAGGTTTTAGATGCTCGCAAATTGATGACTTTAGGCGAACGGGAGAACTTGAGAGATTGGTTGAGCGATCGCAACATCAACACAGTCGTCTTTGTTGCCAATTTTCTCAATCTACTCGAACCAGACGACCAAAAACAAGTTTACAATCGGTTGTTGTTTGTTGCCGAAAGTTTTCGCTCCAATTTGCCGAACAATATCAGCAATATCTACCGCGTCGATGCTTTGCCGGCTTTGAGGGCGAGGCTGAAAGGAGATGTGGCGGCCGCCCAAACTACAGGAATTGCCAGCTTTGAATCGGCTTTGCAAAGTATTGTAGCAGATCAACAGGAACAATTAGCAGTTAAGTTGCCCAGAATTGAAGCTATAGCTACTAAAATTTGCCAATCTCTCCGAGCCAAAGCTGAAACTGTCACCGCAGAAATAGCCGCAGGTCAAAAAAAGCACAAAGACAAAATTGAAATTAAACAAAAAGCCGAAAAACTGATATCAAAAGGCTTTCAAGCCAGCGTTTCGGATTTCGAGATTTGGCTTTACCAGCCCACACTTTTGCAGCGGTATCAATCGGAAATGGCGCTGTCGCTCCAGGAAGGGAGTTTTGATGCGTGGAAGCTAAAATTTGAGCGAGAGGTCTTACATCAGCAGCAAACCATCGCAGAATGGGTAAATAAAGCTTGCGAGTTCTTTGATAAAGAACAGCCGATCGCACTTTTGATTTCCTTTCCTCCATCCCCGCAAGTCAGTTTACCGGATCCGCCACCACCTCCAGCTCAAAAGTCGAACGAGGGCGAAGTGGCTCCAGTGGCGATCGCCACCGGCTTAGGTTGGCTATTGGGCGGGCCTGTGGGAGCCGCAGTAGTCGGCGGTGCTAGCTATATTTTGAATAAAAGAACTGGGTATGAAAAGCCGCCTGAATCGTCAGAAGCTTATCTAAATCAAGTAACGGAAATTTGCAGCGAGGCTGCTAAAAACTATCTCGCTCGCTTCAGTACCGATACTTTTTCCATGCTGCAACACTACAAGGAAATCGCCGGAAAAGTTATCTGTTTTCAAGAAAGCAAAGAGCCATTAAATATGAATGTTCAGCAGTACCAGTTACAGTTAGTAAATAATTTAATCGATAACTTAGAAGCACAATTGGAGAGAATAAAACTTATATAATTTGAGATTTTAGATTGGTTTCATGGCACTGTCAAATCATCAAGAACAGGCTT
>NZ_JAUBOX010000016.1:0-97060 GCF_036700445.1 Microcoleus sp. T3_B1 | reverse complement strand
TCCGGCCTGTGCCACAAAAATTCAGTTTTATTGTGGGAAGAACAGGCTTTCCGGCCTGTGCCACAAAAATTCAGTTTTATTGTGGGAAGAACAGGCTTTCCGGCCTGTGCCACAAAAATTCAGTTTGATTGTGGAACGGGCATCTTGCCCGTTCCTAAAAATAATGAAAGATCCAATTTCTAATCAGTCACTGCTTTAACTTCCTTCAAATGACCAAATCTGTAATTAACGGCAAATGATCCGAACCGACATTGCGGCCAGTACGAATCTTCAAAACACCGATTTCTTTGCTGACTAGAAAGTGATCGATCGGAATATAAGCCAGCGGCATAAAAGTCGGCCAAGTTGGTAAAATGCCAAAGCCCGATCGCGCATTTCGCAAATTTCCAGTTTTTACCATATTTTTGTAGAATGGCGACCACATTGTGGTATTTAAATCCCCAACCACAATCAGCGGATTTTTTACTTGGGCTGCATACTCGCCGATGCCTGCTAGCTGTTTATTGCGATCGATAAAACTCTCCTGTTTGACTGGCACTGTCGGATGAGCAAGAATCAGAGAAATCATTTGACCTTGAAATTTAACATCCGCAAACAAGCTCTTTCTTCGATTTGAAAAAGCTTTAACAGAGGAATTTTCTAAAGGCAGCTTGCTGTATATTGCACTGCCAAATCTCTCAGATTCTTGCTGGGTAGAAGAGTAAGGAAAAATCTCGCTTAAAACCGATAATTCTTTTGCCCAAGTTGAGTTGACTTCTACAAAAACCGCGATATCAGGTTGTTCTGCTTGAACCAGCGAGATCACCTCAGAATATCGCCGATTACTCCTTAAAACATTTGAATGCAAAATCCGCAAGTTGTGTCCGGGCGTTGCTCCTGCAAATGCTGGCGCTGGAAAATACCAAGGAACAATTTCCGCCAAATTAATGATAATGCAAAATGCGCTCACCAGCCACCATATTTTTTTTGAGCGCACGAGAGCGAAGAATATAAAAGTAGAGAAACCAACCAGCAGATATTGTAGTTTAAAATGAGAACTCAATTCAAAAAAAATGTTGAATTCTCCCAGATAACCGACTATTGACAATACGGTATTTACAGTTGCTGCGATAATAAACCATTTTAAAATTACGTACTTCAAACTAAGGTTTTTGTTGGGTATGCTGTGCATCACCGCCCATTTGAGCTTGATTTTGAGGTCGTTGGTAATCAGCAATTTATCAATTTCTGTTACCAGTTGTTCTTCCTGTCCCAACACTCGCCGCTTTTGATAAAATCTCACCAGCAAGCTATCTACCACAAAATAACTAAAATAATTTGCAACAAATCCTACAAATACCAACACACCTAAACCGATCAGCATACCAAAGGAACCGCCGACTTTAACCAAACCCGACCAAACGGCTGCGTCACCTGTTTTCCCTGTAGCTGCTATGGCTATAAATAGCATTAAAGCAGGCAATCCGATCGTGATTGTGTTTCTGATGATATAGTCCATTATACAATGTTAGGTTTTAGATTTTAGATTTTAGATTGGGAATGAATCATGCAGTTTTTAGGGCAATGCACACCCCACATATTGACTTAAGAGCGACTTTACAAAATCGGGATAATCCTTAAATTTCATAGATTTCTAAGGGTAAGTTGTCGGGATCTCTGAAAAATGTAAACCGTTTTTCTGTAATCTCGTCAAGGCGAATGTTTTCTACTTCTACTTGTTGGGATTTTAAGTAAGCAACTGATGCTTCTATGTCCTCAACTGCAAAAGCTAAATGCCGCAAACCGCAAGCTTCAGGATTGTTAACTCTTTCAGGAGGATGGGTAAATGAGAAAAGCTCGATGGTGTCGCCATTTCCGACTCGCAAATCTAGTTTGTAAGAATTCCTCTCGGTTCGGAAAGTTTCTTTGATAATGGAGCATCCCAATACTTCTACATAAAATTTCTTCGATACTTCGTAATCCGAACAAATAATCGCCACATGATGTATTGCTTTTATTTTCATTTTAAAAAAGTTAGTTAGTTGCGTTTTTCTGAGATGTTACACCATTCTCAATAAGCTTTTTATGAACAGGCTTTTCGGCCTGTTCCACAACAAAATTCACTCTTTGTGGAACAGGCCGAAAAGCCTGTTAAGCGAGAATGGTGCAAGATGTGAGGTTTTTCCAAAAGCACAGCACGCTATTGACAATTATATTTGACGATCGCAGACTCTGCGAGAAACCCTGCTAAATTCAGGGCGAGATCCTTTTATTTTCCCCCGCCCAAATCTTAATCTGAAAAATTTCTGCAAAAAAAGTACCCTACTTTGATAAAATGAGAGTTTTGCAGTCAATCACCCAATTTGCATCTCAGGAGACAAGCACTATGGCCCGTATGTATTACGACACCGACGCGAACCTAGACCTCTTAGCCAACAAAACTGTGGCTATCATCGGCTACGGTTCCCAAGGACACGCCCACGCCCTTAACCTCAAAGACAGTGGCATGAATGTCGTTGTCGGTTTGTATCCCGGTAGCAAATCTGCAGCCAAAGCAACCGACGCGGGTTTAACAGTTCACCCGGTAGACAAAGCAGCCGCCGCTGCTGACTTCATCATGATTTTATTGCCCGATGAAGTTCAAAAAACTATTTACAAAGAACAAATCGAACCGAACCTTTCTGAAGGAAATGTTTTAGCATTTGCTCACGGTTTTAACATTCACTTCGGCCAAGTTGTTCCCCCTGCCAATGTAGACGTAGTAATGGTTGCCCCCAAAGGCCCCGGACACTTGGTGCGACGGACTTACGAACAAGGGGAAGGTGTTCCGAGTTTGTTTGCAGTATATCAAGATGCTTCCGGTCAAGCGCGCGATCGGGCAATGGCCTATGCTAAAGGTATCGGCGGCACCAGAGCCGGCATCCTTGAAACCACTTTCCGCGAAGAAACAGAAACCGATCTTTTTGGCGAACAAGTAGTTTTGTGCGGCGGTTTGAGCGCCTTAATTAAAGCTGGATTTGAAACTTTAGTTAACGCCGGATACCAACCGGAATTAGCTTATTTTGAATGTTTGCACGAAGTTAAACTTATCGTTGACTTAGTAGTAGAAGGAGGCCTCGCCAAAATGCGCGACAGCATCTCCAATACCGCAGAATACGGCGATTTAACTCGCGGCCCCCGCATCGTCACGGATCAAACCCGCGCCGAAATGCGTAAAATTCTCAGCGAAATTCAATCCGGTCAATTTGCCCGCGAATTCGTTCTCGAAAACCAAGCCGGCAAACCGGGCTTTACCTCCATGCGCCGTCAGGAAGCAGAACATCCTATTGAAGAAGTTGGTAAAGATTTGCGAGCTATGTTTAGCTGGTTGAAAAAGCAGGCTTAATCAATTTTAGATTTTAGATTTTAGATTTTAGATGGGAGGACAAATCTAAAACAGTCCTGGACGCCTAACCTCTATCTGTAGGGTGTGCAATGCACACCTTACCGATGGGAAAATCTCAAATCTCAAGTTTAATCGATTACAGATTAGAGATGGGATAAAAAATCTAAAATCTAAAATCCAAAATCTAAAATCGTCATGTTTGGTTGTGCTTCGCTTAACCCAACCTACAAGAAAATGGCTAAGTATTGTTAGAGAAACCGGGTTTCTCGCTGGTAGATCAAAACTATCGACTCGGGCTAGGACTTTTTTGCAATTTCTCAATATCCTGTTGCCTTTTCTCGTTGAAATCTCTCGGCCTCAACCAATCTGGCCACAACCCGACGAAGAACTTTCGACTGGCCACGCTAGTATCTCTTACAGGTTTGGGGAGAAAAGTTAAAGTGTCACCGTAAAGGGTAAACAGGGCTGCCAACAGAAGCAATAGCGGGATAAGATTTTTTTTAGGCATCGCAGTTGGGGAGTAGAGTTTGTGAAAGCGCTTGGTTATATTTTGCCCCTGCACGGACAAAAAATATCAGAAACAGCTTAAGAAGAAAAATAGACCTCAGCAATCTCGGACGCGGCCGTGCCGTTTCCCTACCCCAAAATCATCAATCTTCTTCGATGAAAGATGTAACCATCGCCCGATTAATTGTAGGAAAACGGCACGGCGCGGTGTCCTGACTGTGGGTAATATCAATTCCGATGTCACCGGATTTGATATTATATCATGTCCGATCGATTGACCATAATATCCCGGCCGGGGCGGGTTTTTGAGATTGTCAATTATTGGCAGATATTGTTGGTGAACCCGCCCCTACCTAATTTCGGGTAATTGACCAGAGATCATATTAGTTAATGACTAATCACTAATCACTAATCACTAATCACTAATCACTACTTATTCCTTTGAATAAAAGTTTGCACGACTGTATTAATTTCCGGGGAAATTTCTGTTACTAGCCGCACCGGGATTGCCGATGTAGAAGCAAATTGCGCGTATTCTGGTGTTAGAAAGACGGCATATTTGTCAGCTTCGGCAGTTAGTTGAGCGGCGGTAGCCAAACTTACAGCTTTAATATAATTGCGTATGCTAACAGCTTGGTCGCCGACAAGTTCATCGCCGGTAATTTCTGTGCTGGGTCGGCGAACTTGGTTTAAAGTTGTACTCGGATCTTTGACGCTTAAGTGGGTTGCTCCTACAAAACCGACTAGCCATTTAGGAGATGGAATTTTCGGAAAGCCGGCAATTTGTTCGGCTAAGGCGGGAGTGGTTTTGTCGGCAGAAGATGCTACTATTAATGTGGGAATCTTAATTTTACTTAAGCCCGTTTCTCCAAATAATAATGATGCGATCGGATTCATGGCGATCGCCCTTTTAATCCTCCCATCCCGCAATTGATACCGTTCTTCGGGCAATCCGGCCGCGGCGCACTGAATGCCTTCGCCTAAGCTGAACCCAATCAAGTCCCCTTGACACCTTTGTTTGAGTCCGCTCAATTGCAGTTCGGCGCCGGCCACGGACAAGGCTGTAGCGCCGCCGAAGGAATAGCCAATTATTATCGATCGGTCGATCGCAATTTTCCCCTGCAAGTTATCATCAGTTTGGTTCAATTTTGTCAGTTCGTCGAGTACAAAACTGATGTCTTTGGGACGGTCTAAAAACTCTTGAGGAGCTAGCAACGGACACTTCCCCGCCATCGCAGCATTGGTGTTCGTCTCGTTGCTGCCCGGATGTTCTAAAGCTGCTACCACATAGCCGTGAGACGCCAAATGCTCGGCTAAATAGCGCAAATCCGTGCGGACGGAACCCAAGCCGTGAGAAAAGACGATCGTCGGTTTGTCGGCTGTCGCAGCTCTCGACCAATACACATCAACCGGAATAGGTCGATTGCGGGCGCTATCGTTCAAATCTAGCGCCCGTACCTGCACGACATTAGGGCCTGGCTGGGTTGGATCGAAAGGCAGCTTAAACGCGGGTTTAACCGCTGCTAACTGAGGTGCGATCGCCGCCATAAAGCGCTGAGTTTGCCAAAAACTTACGTTCATATTTCCCAAAACAGCGAAAGCTCGATCGAGATCCACCACCACCCGCGAGCTCGGATAAGATTCAATGAAACTCAATATAGATAAGCCTTCCGGTGCTTTTGCTCCCTGCACCAGAGCGGATCGCAGCGCTTCCACACCCCCACCGTCGCGCCTGGGTATGACAGTAGTCAAATCCGTCAGGATGCCAGTGCCGATGCCCGTATTTAGCAAGTTGCTCAGGCCGACTACATTTAGGGGAATTTTCGCTTGCAGCGCCCGAAAAATTTTACTCCGCTGTTCCTCAGACAGGAGATTGGCGTATGCTTGCAGTTTGGCGGGGACTTTTCCTGTTTCTGCGAGTTCGCGCAAATCCGCAACCGATATTGACGATTCTAAAATACCTTTGCGGATAACAACCGTTTCTGCCGCTTTTACAGAGGATGTCGCGTCGCTGAAAGTGCCGATCGAAATCGAACCCAAAATACTCGCCACCGAAGAAAACCATCTGAAATTTGGTCTGATGCTCATTTTTACGTTATTGAACTAGAGGGGGTATATCACCATATTCTCAAAATTCTCCCAGATACTGAGAAATTATCTCGATCGGGGTGCCAAAGGCTTTGCCTTTGGTATATTTAATTGCAGATCGATAATGCTTCTATTGCCTACTTACAGTTAAATCTAGACTTCGAGAACTTATTAGCCATAATTGTCAAGCAAAGATGGTCATTTCGCTTAAGGTACTAAGGGGAACTGCGGTTGACATAATATTTTGTGTTAACTATAATAAGCAACTAAACCCTATCCTATCGTTTCCGCCGAAATCGGAATCATAATTTTTCGAGTGCAGTGCCAGCGTCCCGCTCGCATCATATCGTTGCCGCAGGCATGAGAAAAAATATACTTACCTCAGCTATCAACATGATTTCAATGAATACCTTGACACTTCCCGACTACCAAATCAGCGCCCCTATCTCCGACGGCTTGAATACCTGCATTTACCGAGGCATTAGAGAATTAGACGAACAACCAGTCATCATCAAAATCCTCAAGGCAGAATTTCCCACCCTCGAACAAATTACCCGCTTAAAAAACGAATATAAAATTACTCAGCATTTACAGGTAGAAAGCATCGTCAAATCCTACAGTCTCGAAACATATCAAAACCGTCTCGCCCTGATTTTAGAAGACTTTGGCGGCAACTCACTCAGCAAAATAATCTCAACAAAACTCAACTTAACAGCATTTTTAAACATTGGCATTCAACTAGCATCAGCACTAAACTCGCTGCATCAAAACAGTATCATCCACAAAGACATAAAACCATCCAACATTATCATCAACCAGGAAACAGGAACTGTCAAACTTACCGACTTCAGCGTCGCTTCCCGGCTGAGCAAAGAAAACCCCCAAATTAACAGTACCAACTTAGTTGAGGGTACGATCGCCTATATGTCTCCCGAACAAACCGGGAGAATGAACCGCACCTTAGATTATCGCAGCGATTTCTATTCCCTCGGCGTCACATTTTACGAAATGCTGACAGGCAAATTGCCGTTTAACAGCAGCGATATTTTAGAACTCGTGCACTGTCACATTGCTAAACATCCCGCGCCGCCTTGTGAATGCAGAACAAATCAAGAAAATGGTGATGAAATTCCGCAAGTTGTTTCTGATATTGTGATGAAGCTTTTGGCGAAAAATGCCGAAGATAGGTATCAGACTGCCGAGGGGATAAAGGCAGATTTAGAAAAGTGTTTGAATAGTTGGCAGACAACTGGAGAAATTGTTTATTTTGTACCGGGACAGTTGGATCGATCGGGACAACTGTCAATACCTCAAAAACTCTACGGGCGAGAAGCCCAAGTCGATCACCTGCTTGCTGCTTTTGAAAGAGTAGGGACACCGCATTGCCGTCTCCTTACGGGTGACGGTGAAAATGTAGGGATACGGCACTGCCGTCTCCCTACGGATGACGGGCGAAGCGAAATAGTCCTAGTTTCCGGTTATTCGGGAATTGGCAAAACCGCTATTGTTAATGAAGTTCACAAGCCAATTGTCCGGCAGCGCGGCTATTTTATCAATGGCAAATTTGACCAATTTAAGCGCAACATTCCTTATGCAGCTTTGATTCAAGCTTTCCAGTCATTAATCGGGCAGTTGCTGACTGAAAGTAGCGAAAAATTGCAAGCTTGGCGCGAAAAATTGTCGGCTGCTTTGGGTGCAAACGGTGCAGTAATTGCTGACGTGATTCCTGACATTGAGCTAATTATTGGCAAACAGCCGGAAGTGCCGCAACTGGGGCCTGCCGAATCTCAAAATCGCTTTAATCGAGTTTTCCGAGAGTTTATCGGCGTCTTTACTCGTGCAGAACATCCGCTGGTACTCTTTTTAGACGATCTGCAGTGGGCGGATTCGGCATCGCTGAATTTAATGCAATTGTTGGTTGGCGATTCGGAAAGTCAATACTTGCTTTTGATCGGTGCTTATCGGGATAATGAAGTTAGTCCGACTCATCCGCTAATGCAGGCGATCGAGCAAATTGAAAAAACGGGCACTCCCGTTCATCATATCGTCTTGCAACCGCTGGATTTTGCGAATGTCTGCGAATTAATCGCCGATACCCTCACCGTTAACGACAAGGTGCAATTGCTGGCTGAGTTAATCTTTCACAAAACGGGCGGCAATCCTTTTTTTATCACGCAGCTTTTGCAAGCACTTTATCAAGAAAATCTGTTAAAATTTGAATTTAGCAGCGGCCATTGGCAGTGGAGTTTAGCGGAAATTCAGGCGATCGGCATTACTGATAAAAGTGTCGTGGAACTGGTAGCCAGCCGCATCGAAAAACTGCCAGAAACAACGCAGCAAATGTTAAAATTGGCGGCTTGTATTGGCGATACATTCAGCCTCGATGTCTTGTCAATTGTCAGCGAACAATCCCCGGCGCGAGCAGCTAGCGAACTCTGGGCGGCACTGCAAACTGGATTGGTTCTCCCGTTGAGCAATGCTTACAAGATTCCGCTGGTTGGAGGCTGGGGATCGGAGAATTTGCGATCGGGGCGGGCCGGGGGGCACAGCCCCTACGAGCAATCGAAGATTTCCTACAAATTCCTGCACGACAGAGTGCAGCAAGCAGCTTATTCTCTGATTCCCGACGGCGAAAAGCAAGCAACGCACTTAAAAATCGGTCAACTGCTGCTAGACAATACTCCCGCCTCCGAGATTGAAGAAAATGTTTTTGATATTGTCAACCAACTGAATGTCGGCGTTGAATTCCTCGCAGAAAAAACAGAAAAACATCAACTGGCCAAACTGAATCTGATCGCTGGGAAAAAAGCTAAAGCATCTAATGCTTACGAAGCTGCTGTCAGATATTTGAATGTCGGTTTGGGACTCATCAACCCCCTTGGCGTGGGAAGTGTAGGGGGGTCAAGTTGGGAGACTGATTATGACTTGACGCTGAACCTGCACGTAGAAGCAGCGGAAGCGGAATATCTCAATACTAACTTTGGGCGATCGCAAGAATTAGCTGATGCCGTTTTGCAACAAGCTACAAACCTGCTCGATCGAGTTAAAGTCTACGAACTGCAAATCCAGTCTTATTTGTCTCAAAACCAGATGATAGAAGCCATCGATACTGGTTTAAGAGCTTTGGGAATGTTGGGAAATTCCCTATCTGAAATCCCCCGAGAGGGTTTGGGTGGAATTAAGTTACCTCAGCTTGATGAAATCGAAAAATTTCCGGTAATGACTGATGACTATGAGTTAGCCACAATGCGGATAATCTCGGCTGTTCTTTCTCCTATTTTTATTGCAAAATTAGAACTATTGCCACAAATTATCTTCACCATGGTCAATTTTTCTATGGAACGGGGTAATTCAGCACTTGGGGCGATCGCCTATAGTTGGTACGGCTTGCTGCTGGCTGGGGTATTCGGAGAGATAGAGGCTGGATATCATTCGGGAAAGCTAGCTTTGAAGCTATTAGACCAATTCAATTCTAAACAACTTAAATGCCAGGTTTATACCACATTTAACGCTTTTATCCGGCACTGGAAAGAACATACCAGAGAGACGATTTTACCTTTAAAAGAGGCGATGCAAAGCGGCTTAGAAACAGGAGATTTAACTTATAGCATTTATGCTGGTTACAACATTTTTACAGGTGCCTTTTTGATGGGAGAACCGCTAAACACTGTCGAACAAAAACAATTGCAATGCTTGATTTTAGCACGGCAACTAAAACAAGAACATTCGATAGACTTAGTTGAAACATGGGGACAGCTTCTTTTGAACTTACAACAAAACTCCGCAAATCAATTTCATGTGGTCGATGAAAAATTTAATGAACAAGAAATGTTGCCGCGACTTAAAAAAACCCATAACAACCTGGGAATTTTTAATTTTTATCTTGGTAAAATGCTGAGTTATTACTTATTTAAACAATCCGAAAAAGCAGTTGCCAACGCATCTTTAGCTGCCGGATATGCACAAGTAGTAATTGGCTTTGCGATCGTCGTCACGCACAATTTTTACTATTCCCTGGCCCTCCTCGCTGTGTATCCAACTGCTGGCAGTGCAGCACAAGAAAAACACTTGATGCAAGTAGCAGCAAATCAGGAAGAAATGCAGAAATGGGCGCACCACGCCCCCATGAATTACCAGCACAAATACGATTTGGTAGAGGCAGAAAAAGCGCGTGTTTTCGGTAAAAATTGGGAAGCAGCAGATTATTATGACAAAGCCATTCAAGGAGCCAAAGAGCAGGGATACATCCAAGAACAAGCACTCGCCAACGAACTTGCAGCCGAGTTTTATTTGTCTTGCAACAAAGACAAAATCGCTCAAGTCTATCTCACAGAATCTTACTACGGTTACATCCGCTGGGGAGCGATCGCGAAAGTCAAAGATTTAGAAGCCAGATATCCCCAATTAGTCGCCCAAACCCTCAACCGAGAAACCAAAACCCGCGATTTAACCGTCACCGCCACCACCACAACCACCAACAGCAATTTTAGCAATGCCTTAGATATCGGCACATTCATCAAAGCATCTCAAGCTATTACCAGCGAAATTTTCCTGGATAAATTGCTCGCCCGTTTAATCAAAATTTTTTTAGAAAATGCCGCCGCTCAAAAAGCAGTGCTGATGCTCTACAAAGATGACAATCTTTTGATACAAGCAGCTTGTACGGCAGAGCAAAATCAAGCCGCCGTCTTGCAATCCCTTTTAGTTGAAATTAGTCAAGATTTGCCCGTCTCGATTGTAAACTATGTTGCGAGAACTCAAAAAGACTTGGTTTTAAACAATGCAGCCTCAGACGGCTTGTTTACCGCCGATCCGTATGTTGTCAGCCGTCAGCCCAAGTCAATTATTTGCAATCCAGTCATTTATCAGGGCCAACTCACAGGCATTCTTTACCTGGAAAACAACTTAGCAGCGGGTGCATTTTCTCCCGAAAGATTGGAAGTTTTAAAGTTGCTCACTTCTCAAGTTGCGATCGCCCTCGAAAATGCCCGACTCTACGGGAAAGAACAAGAAAAATCCCAGCAGCTAGAACAATATTTGCACAAATTGCAGCAAACCCAAGCTCAACTCGTGCACACGGAAAAAATCTCAAGTTTGGGGCAGTTGGTAGCAGGAGTTGCTCACGAAGTCAATAACCCCGTTGGCTTTATTTCCGGCAATCTCCACCACGCTAACGATTACGTACAAGACTTGATTTCCATTGTCAATCTTTACCAGCAGCACTATCCGCAGCCGGTGCCGGCAATTGCAGAAGCCGCAGAAGAAGTTGAACTCGATTATCTCATGGAAGATTTGCCTAAAATGCTGGGTTCCATGCAGCTAGGAACCGATCGCATCCGCGATATCATGCAATCATTGCGGAACTTCTCGCGCATTGACGGCACCGAGAAAAAACCCGCCGACATTCACGCAGGTATCGACAGCACGTTGATGATTTTGCAGCACCGCTTGAAAGCTAAACCCGAACGTCCAGCAATTCAAGTGATTAAAGAATACGGATCTTTGCCGGAGGTTGAGTGTTACAGCGGACAACTCAATCAGGTGTTTATGAACTTGCTCGGAAATGCGATCGATGCTTTGGATGAATCCAACGGCGAGCGCACTTACGCTGAGATTGAACGCGCTCCCAATACTATCACAATTTGCACCGAAGTCAAGGAAGGTTCGGCAACGGATTATGTAACGGATGTAACGGATGTTAGGAAGGAAGAAGTAGGAAGAGGAAGAAAAATCGAGAGTTTTGCGGTGATTCGGATTAAGGATAATGGGCCTGGGATGCCTGAATCAACGCGGTGTAAACTGTTCGATCCGTTTTTTACAACTAAACCAGAGGGTAAAGGTACTGGATTGGGATTATCGATTAGCTATCAAATTGTTGTCGAAAAACACGGCGGGGCGATCGAGTGTATTTCGGAACCGGGAAAAGGTACCCAATTTGCGATCGCAATTCCGTTGGATTAGGATTAAATCTTAACAGCAGATCAATGCAGATTCATAACGTAATCTGCGGTTCAAATATTCCTCAAGATACAGGAAAATAAACAACAAGCATCGAAATATTTTGGTGAGTCCGGGCGATCGCTTCCGGTTCTTTGAGAGTTCCTGGTTTTTCCCACAAATTCTGTTGTTGAGAAATGGTTGTTAAAATCAGCAAATCGTGTTCTAACAAATTCTGCGAAACTAGCTTGATAAAATTTCCCCGCACCCGATTTACTGGTATCTCAGAGAGAATTTCCACCTCCGCCGCACTTTGGTTGCTTTGTTCCCGTTTTGTCGCCACCAACAACACTTGCAAACTCGCCTTAAGTTCCTCGGCCAAACTCTTAGCAATACCCACGGTTTCCTGAAATCCAAACCGAGTCAACTCGCTGTCAGTTACCGCCAAAATAACTCTGGCTGTATTCTGGAGAGGATCGGGAAATCGAGCAATCAGTACGGGTACGGGCGATCGCCTTACCACATTGTCAATGATGCTGCCAAAAAAATTGTCGCGAGTCGTGGAAAATCCCTTCCAACCACAAACTATTAAACTAGCCTCGCGTTCGGTTGCACTCCGCAGAATTCCGCGATCGATCGCATCATCTATCCTCGCGATCGGTTCAACCGCACAAGCAGCCGCATGGGCCACAGTTTCCGCAGCCGTCAAAAGTTGAGTTTGCTGCATTTTATCTGCCGGTGAAATTGCTTCCCCGCGATCGGACAAAATATGCAGCGGCAGTAAAGTTCCGTGAGATGTTTTTGCTAAAATCAAAGCCAAACGCAGCAAATTATCTTCCGTATTCGGATTAGCAACAGGTACTAAAACTCGGTCTCCCCAGGAATGCTTTCCCGAAGTAGCAGCCGGCAAACTCGACCCCGGCTGCTGCATTTGTTGACCCCACCGAGCTACAATCCAAGGAGAAGCCACACAAGTTACTAAAATCATGGCAATGATGCCGTTCACCGTTACGCGATCGACCAATTTAATCTCAAAAGCAACCGTAATCGCCGCCAAAGTAGAAGCAGCTTGAGCAACAGAAAGACCGAACATTACCATAATGCTGGGAAACTCAAAACGAAATAATTTCCCCGGTAGCCAAGCTGCCAAAAACTTGCTCACCACTTCAGCTAAAATCATCACCGCAGCCACCAACAAAGACTGCGGCTGCTTTACCAAAATTAGCGGGTCAATTAACATCCCCACAGAAATCAGAAAAAACGGCACAAACAGCGTATTCCCAATAAACTCAATCCGATTCATCAGGGGACTCATTTTGGGAATAATTTGAGTAATGGCAATCCCCGATAAAAATGCACCAATAATTGCCTCAATTTCAATTAGTTCTGCTGCGTAAGAAACTAGAAATAGGGTTGCCAATACAAATATAAATTCTGCATTTTCGTCGTGTCCAAATTTCTTAAAGAACCAGCGACCGATTTTGGGAACGCCCCACAAAGTAGCAAAAGTGTAGATAGCAAGAGAGGGAATTAGAAACAGCCAAAATTCGATCGTGAGATTTCCTTTGAAAGCTTTAACAACAATTGCCAGCACCAACAGCCCCAACACATTCGTAATTAAAGTCCCGCCCAAAGTCGTAGTAATAGTCTGAGTTCGCATCAATCCCAATTTTGTGAGAATTGGCAGTGCTAAAAGGGTGTGCGTAGCAAAACAAGAAGCGACTAAAATTGCAGCCAGCCAGCTATATCCCAACAGCAACATCGCTGCTGTCCCCAATATCATCGGTAGCGAAAAAGTAGCCAGCCCAAATATGACAGCTTTGTCCGCATTGAGTTTGAGGTCGTCGAGGCTAGTTTCCAGTCCCGCTAGGAACATCAAAAACAGCAATCCTACAGTACCTAACAAAACAATAGTAGCGTCCCGTTGCAGCAAATTGAGACCGTTGGGCCCGACAATTACGCCAGCAATAATTAAACCCACTATTCCCGGTAGTCGCAAGCGCTCAAATACCAGCGGCGCGAGTAGCATGATTGCTAAAAGAACCAGGAAAACGGGAACGGGGGCGGTAATTGGCCCGGAAGTTAACATAAATTTTTTACCCTACATATTGGCAGCGAACTGCTACCAGTTTTAAAAGGAAATAATCAAAATGTCTATCAATCTAAAGAGGTATTATCAATATTTTACAGCGTAATTGGTAATAAGTAGGACTGGGCGGGAGCAACTGGGTTTATTTGTAAAATATAGGTTGGATGACTAGAAATTGGGCGAAGCACGAACTCCGAGAAAAAAAACTATATTTTTCAGTCCTGGAAGCACAAGAACCAGGTTAAGAGTCAAAATAACAGGTTGTGAGCGATCGACTTTAACGCCGAAACCGGGTTTTTTATCCTATTTGCGTCCACAACTATTTAGGTATCAAATGCAGGGGGACACAGATATATATCCCAAGATGGACTTTGGCATACTCGGTCTAATTCAGAAACCCGGTTTCTTAAAAAAACCGGGTTTTTCACCACAACAGACAATTTAAATGGGTTAGTCTTGGACGCGAAAAAACCGGGTTTCTACGCAACTTACTTAACCGTACCCTTACGGTAGCTAAGTATGTATTTCTTGTCAAGATTTTTCCATCTAATTTTCAATGATAGGCTAAGCGAGCGACACAATGCTAGCTCGCTCGTAAGGCAATCTGTTTGTAGGCAAAACCTCCAGATTAATTTGCAACGAATCCAAAGCCGGATTTTCGGCTAGCAGCTTTTGCGTCAAACTCTTATTAAGAATTTCCCAGAAATCCGTTTCATTGGGATAATTAGTCAAGAAACTGTCGATGCTTTTGTAAATCGGCACAAAGTCTGGATACTCATCCTGCGTAATTCCTGGTTTGTACTGATATTTGACATCCATATTGAGGTTATTCAAACCCTGGTGATCGATCGAGTAATTAGGAATCTTGAAATCCCATGCTTCGCCTAATTTACCATCTTGAGTGCGAGTAACGGTACTGCTGCGATCGTAAGGCAATCGGTTCGTCGGTAAAACATCCAAATTAACCGTCACCGACGAAAGTGCCGGATTGTCAGCAAGCACTTTTTCGGTCAGATTTTTGTTAACAATTTCCCAAAAATCTGTTTCGTTAGGGTAGTTAACTAAAAGATTGTCAATGCTCTTGTAAATCGGCACAAAATCAGGATACTGATAATTTTGAATCCCGTCTTTGTACTGATAATTTACATCAATATTAAGGTTGTTTAACCCTTGATGATTAATTGGGTAATTTGCCAATGTAAAATTCCATTTCTGCGTCAGTTGAGCATCGGACGGAAAGAAAGCAATTCCTATTGGACGCTGTAGCTTGCTGTCGGGAGGGACAAAAATAGAACTGTTACTCGATCCAGGATTTCCCGATATTGGCAGCGGTTCGTCAGTCTTGCCATTATACCGCAAAACAGCGCCGGCACCGTTAGCATTAGCGCGGTTGTCAAAGCCCACTACAAACAAATTGCCGATCGGCGAAAAGGCCAAACTACCTACATAATTGCTACTGGGGGAAGTATCAGTATAATTGGTAGATAAAACCTTGACCAATTCCCCACTTTTTAAATTGTAGCGCCTGATATCGTTAGCAAAATCGCTGACATAAAGGTCGCCGTCAGCGGGCCCGATTGCCATTCCCAAAAGACTTGCAAATCCCTGACTCCGAGGCGAAGGATCGGGCGAAGCAAAGATACTTGACTGCCGGGTTTGCGGGTTGTAACGCAGCACCTGACTGGGGAAACCTGCGCTAAAATCTGGTTGACCATTGCGAGCAACACTCCCCTGCGTTGTCACGTACAAATTGCCGTCAGGAGCAAACAGTAAACCGTTCGGGCCATTCAATCCTCCCGCTTGCTGATTTCCCGAAGCAAATACATCAATAAACTGTCCTGTTTTGCCGTTATATCGGAGAATTTGGTCACTCAAAAAACTGCTGACATAAAAATTACCGTCAGGGCCAAAAGCTAAACCGTAAGGGCGAAACAATCCGCCAGTTTCATCGACCGCCGTGTTCGGATTATCGCCGACAAACTTGTCAATAAATGCGCCAGTAATTCCGTCATACCGCAATACCGCAGATGCTGTCGGTTCTCCCGAATTTCCGGGCTTGTCGCCGCTAGTAACGTAAATGTCCGACTGATCATCGCCATTGCCATCGGGCCCAAAAACGATCGTATCTGGATTGGACAAACCGCCGCTTCCCGGTGAAATAAATTCGCCTAGAAAATTGCCGGTATTGCCGTCAAACCGAAGTACATTATTTCCCCGGCTATTGCCCACTAGGAAAGTTCCTTGAGGATTGCTGGGTTGAGTGCGAGTAACTTTGCTGGTGCGGTTGTAGGGCAAGGTTTGGCTTGGCAGAACGTTGAAATCTATCTTAATTGCCGCCAATTCAGGATTTTCGTTGAGGATATTTTGAGTCAAGTTTTTATTGACAACTTCCCAAAAATCAGTTTCGTTCGGATATGTGGTGAAAAAGTTATCAATGCTCTTGTATATTGGCACAAAATCGGGATATTCATTGGGAGCGATTTCCGGCTTGTACTGGTAATCTATATCGAGATTCAGCTTGTTCAATCCTTGGTGATTGATTGCGTAGTCTTTGACGGAAAAATTCCAATCTTCTGTGATTTTGCCCGATTGACTGCGGAAAACTGTACTGGCGCGATCGTAGGGCAATCTCTCTGTTGGCAAAACTTCCAGTTGAATCGTAACATCTGTCAGTACCGGATTTTCATTAAGCACCTTTTCCGTCAAATTTTTGTTAACAATTTCCCAAAAATCTGTTTCGTTCGGGTAGTTAACTAGGAAATTATCAATACTTTGGTAAATGGGAACAAAATCTGGATATTCGTTCGGGGTAATTCCCGGTTTTAACCCGTAACCAACTTTGAGGTTGAGGGTGTTTAAACCTTGGTGTTCGATGGTGTAATCTTTAAAATTGAAAGCCCAGTTTTCATCAGGAAATAGGGAAGAAGTTTGGGATAGGGAGAGTTCACCAACAGGTAAAGCCATCCCTGTCAGTTCGTCTATCTCACCTTGAGTGGAGGTAGCGGTCGGGGATTTGAGACTACTATCAACTTTAATATTTTCGCCTCCTGACGATTGGAGACCGTCGGTGAATGCACCAAAAAGGTCGATCGCACTACCAGCCGCAGCAGCCACCCAATCTAGTTTTTCAGTCAAATCGTAGCGGGTATTAAATAAACCATTGGTATCGCCGACGGCACTTTGGCTGACCCGATTTAAGCGATCGAACTTACTGTCAAATAAGTCTAGTATTTCCGCTGAAACACCCGCAACATTTCCCGGAATCGGATTTTCTGGAAACCGTCCTGCTGTGTTAAACATAACCTATTTTTTTAGATACACCCGCCATCGGGAATTAATTTGAAAAAATTATACCCTCTTTTCCAAACACGTCAAGTACCTTAAGAAGTTTTTTATATTTTTTTACCCAAATTAAACCTGAAATTTGTCCCCTTTCTCAATCCTATCGTTGGCCGTTGCATCAATATTGTTCAAATGTCAAACAGATTGTTCAAATGTCAAACAGTCAATAGAAATTTATGCGAAAAACCGGATTTCTAGTTCCCCGCACACAGATCCTGATGTGGCATACTCCTAAAAAAGGGAAACGTGCTTTTATCCCTGGCTCTTGTCTATTTAAAATCTAAAACCGGGAAAGGTTTCGCCGCTTCCATCTGCGCCGCTAAAGCAATTAAAGTTGCTTCCGCCGCAGGCCGCCCGATAATTTGAATTCCCACGGGCAAACCGTTGTTATCTAAGATGGCAGGAAGTGCGATCGCAGGCAAACCGCTAGCATTAAACGGCGGACAAGGAGCTACCCAATTAATAATGCGCTGCAAAGTTTCTTCAAAACTCAAATCCGCCCACTCCCCAACCCGGATTGGCGAGTGCATATAAGTTGGCAAAACTAACACATCAAATTTTTCAAAGAATCCCACAATCCGCCGTGAAATCACCTGCATTTGATTCACCGCCCGCAAATATTCCCCAGCCGAAATAGTTCTTTCTAACAGCCAGCGATTCATCGGTTCCAAAGCAGGGCCTGGAATGCCACTTGCAGCCGCCCCCGACTGCCAAATTGCGATAAACGGTTCGATTAAACCCGTAAAATCCGGGCATCCAGGTTCGACATCATGACCCAAATCTGTCAATAATTTTACTGTTTCGAGTACCGCTTGCTGACAGATAGGCGCAGCCTCGCCCACAGGGGAAATAGTCGTAGAAAACGCAATTCGCAATTTGCCCTGCTGTTGACGGGAAGCCTCTAGAAAAGTCGGATTTGAATCTGGTAGCCAGTACGGATCGCCTGTGGTGTAGCCTGACATCACATCCAAAAGTGCGGCGGCGTCAGCTACAGTGCGCGCCAGTGGGCCGTTGGCCGAAATGCCGCTGAGGTAATCTCCGACAGGTGCCCAGGAAACTCGCCCCCGCGACGGTTTAATGCCCACTAAACCGCAGCAGGAAGCTGGGCCTCGAATCGAACCGCCACCGTCTGAACCTTGGGCGATCGCACACAAACCCGCTGCTACAGCCGCCGCTGAGCCACCGCTGGAACCTCCGGGTGTATAGTCTAAATTCCAGGGATTGCGGGCGGGTGGGAAACCTTCGGGTTCGGTGTAAGGCAATGAGCCAATTTGAGAGGTTGCTGTTTTCCCCAGAATGTTAAATCCTGCTGCTTTGATCCGCCATACTACTGACTCATCGTAGGCAGAGATGTTACCCAGCAAAGCCTGAGTGCCGTAGGTACACGGAACGCCGGTAACTGGTGTCAAGTCTTTAATGGCGATCGGCACTCCGAAAAAAGGTGGCAATTCCTGTGGCTTGTTTAACCCAGCTAGTTTTTCGGTTTGAGATTTAGCTAGGGCGATCGCCCGCTCGGCCGTTACAGTAAAATAACTGCCCAGCTCAGGGTTTAATCGCTCAATGCGTTCCAAGTAGAGATTGACAATTTCTAAAGGCGACACTTCCAGGGTGCGGATCGACTCCGCCAACGAGAGAGCTGGAGTAAAAGCCCGATCGACAGAATTCATCCGTTTAAGTCCTTAATATTTGGATAAAGTATCAATTTATACTGCGTGGCTGCGGAAAACTCTTTTCCTTAACAAAAATTCTCCCAAAAAGTAGAAAATCCATATTTGCTCCTAGGGCCAGAGCGATCGCATCCTCCAATTGGCAGAATATTTCCTTAGTAGTGCAGCATTATGACCCCCTCTTAGGATAGACTTAGTACAACAGTTAAGCTTTTGTGCAAGACGCGCACAATGGCGATCGGCATTGTCCAACTTCCACAAATCATCTGTTCGAGTCAGCCTTCTCACCAACTTAAGGTAGCGCATATGACACAACAGCATCCGCCAGCTCCTCGCCCGCCCGTACCCGGAGCTCCCCCACCCCCAGGAATGCCCCGCCCTCCTGCTCCTGGGATGCCCCCCAGAGCAGCAGGAATGCCACCAGCACCGCCTCCCGCACCAGCACCAGCAGCGCCACCCGCACCAGCGCCGCAATCCTTCGCCACACCTAAAGGCCAGAGTTCTAGCAGCGGCGGATCTCCGACTTTGAAAGAGCTAGTCATGCGAGCCAAAGAAGAAGGAGTATCCGACCTTCACCTCGGAGTAAACGAAGTTCCCCGCTTCCGCACGCGGGGCGAGATTGCCGACATCGGCTATCCACCGACGGATTTAGATACGTTTTTTGGCTGGTTGCGCGAGTGCATGAGCGATGAAGAAATTGAAATTTTCCAAAAAACCCTAGACTTTGACGGCGCTTTCGACTTCGGGTTCGTCCGCATTCGGATCAGTTGCATGGACTCCTTGGCCGGCCCGGCGATGGTACTGCGACTAATTCCTGCCAAAATCTTGACAATGGAGGAATTGAAACTGCCGGAGGTATTTAGGAAAATATGTGGCTACCACAAAGGGCTGATTTTGGTGACAGGCCCGACAGGTTCGGGTAAGTCTACCACGTTGGCCGCGATGATCGACTACATCAATAAGAATAAAGCCTACAATATCATCACGATCGAAGACCCGGTAGAATTCGTACACGAAAGCAAAAAATCCTTGATTAAGCACCGGGAAGTCGGCAGGCACACCCTCAAGTTTATGAGCGCTCTCAAAGGCGCTCTGCGACAAGACCCGGATATGCTGCTAGTAGGAGAAATTCGGGACAGAGAGACGGTGGAAATCGCCCTCAAAGCCTCTCAAACCGGTCACTTAGTTGCAGGAACCCTGCACACGAACAGTGCGGTTAAGACCCTGAACCGGATTCTTGATATGTTCGGGGCGGAAGAACAGGATGCCATACGGGTTTCAATTTCCGAATCCCTAGTGGCGATTATTGCTCAACTGCTGTGCAAAACCACAGACGGAAAGCGGGCTGCTTTCCACGACGTTATGATCAATACCGACGTGGTTAAGGAATACATTCTGAAGGGCCAGAATGAGGAAATCAATCAAATCATGATCAAAGATACTTATGAAGGCATGACGACGATGAATAAGTCGCTCTACGGCCTTTATCAAGAAGGTCGGATTACTGAAGAACTTTGTGTAGAGAACTCGCCGTTCCCGAACGAAATGGCTCAGATGCTCCGAGGTCGAGTCTAAAGGTCGAGTGTTAACAGTTAGCAGTTAAAAGTTAACTGTTAACTGTTAACTTTTATTGGTGTACTGAATTGAAAGTCGATCGCCCTATTTTGCCAGAAATTTTCAAAGGCATTGCGCTGTTTACACCAGGGGGAGACTTAATCTATTGCATAGACCCCCGCAAGCAAACTCGGTGGCATTTGCAGTTGTGCGTAGCTCTACAGGAGATTCTCGGTTTGTCGGAACCGCCGCATTTTCTGATACCTTGCTACACAGCAACCGTTGACTCTTGGCTCGATCCAGGCGATAGGCAGGTGCGGCTTGCTGCCGAGGCTTACCCCCCCGTGCTCCGACATCAAACACTGCTGAACGCCATTTTTGGGACTGGCGACTTAGTGTGGCATCCCCGCAGCGAAGAAATGTGCGAACCGATGGCAATCGCTACTTATCACGAACAATTCCCCGAACTTTGGGAAAATCACGACTTAGTTGTACAGTATGCCAGCCCCGAAGCTCGATCGGACTGGAGCAGTTCGATAGTAACTCCCTTGGGCTTTCCGCAATCGCAGCAGACTCGGCTTCCCAAACCAACAGCACTCACCCCACCGCCACAAACTCAAGGGTACGTTTTGCGTCTGTTTGTTTCCGGCAGCAACCCCAGCACCGAACGCACCCTCGAAACTTTACATCAGTTCTTAGAGAAATGCCTCGATCGTCCCTACACTTTAAAAGTAATTGATGTTTTGAAACATCCAGACCAAGCTGAGGCAGATCAGATTTCAGCAACTCCTACTTTGATTAAAATCTGGCCGAAACCCGTGCGACGAATTGTCGGCGAATTGAACGATAATGAAAAAATAGTGCGGCTGCTGAGCTATGCGGAATTTTAGATTTGGGCGAGGATTTTTGCGATTATTTAATACGGGCGATCGCGCAATACAGTTCAGTTAACACTGTTAATTCCCCGGAGATCCCCCTCGCATCCCCCTGATTGTTGGGGGACGCAAGAGCAACTTCTTGTCCCCCCCTTCGTAGGGGCGGTGCCAAGAGTGCCCGCCCTCTTGGCTTGGCTAGGGGGGATCAGTCTTATCTGAACCGTATTGGGCGATCGCGGGTTAACTCACCATTGAATTAACAGCATAAGACTTATGCACGATTGTTTAGAAACCGGGTTTTTTTACGAAAAGACCTGTTGTAGGCCGCAGATTCGGTGAAAAACCCGGTTTCTCCGTCGCCATGCGACTGGGGCAGTCCTGGACGCACGAGACCAAAAAAACCCGGTTTCTCTTTGTGGCGATCGAGCGTATATGACCAAATTACCTGAAGAAACCTGGTTTTTGCGTCCATGACTGTTAGGTTAACTTACTTGGCTTGAAAATTGTGGTAAGGTGCGCCGAAGAGCACCCTACTTTACCACAATATTTCTGGCAATCACGAGAATTGAGAACCGTGCCTGAAGTAAAAAAGGTCGATCGACTTAATCAGGAAGACAAACATCCGGGGCGCACAAACTGGGGAAATCCAAAGTTGTGACTTCCAGCGTATCCAACTCAACTCTTCGGATTACATGATTGTTCGTATCAGCAACAAACAAATGAGGCCCGATCGCACTCAACCCTGAAGGTTCAAAAAATCGAGCCTTGAGACCTTTAGCATCAACCAAACCTGCTGTACCATCTCCAATCATTGTTCTGCACGTACCGCCCCGGTGGTCGATCCGCTTAATTTTGTGATTGTAAGTATCAGCAACCCAGAGGTAATTTTGAGCGTATTCAACACCTAAACAGTGCTGTAACCTTACCTCCTCAGCGCGACCATCTTTATCCCCAAAACCAAACAATTCACCGCTACCGCAGACTGTACGCACCTTCGGGTCTTCATCAATACCCACAGCGCGAATCGAACTAATTTCGCTGTCAGCAACAAACAACTCCGATCGATCGGTAGACAACCCGCTGGGCTGAGAAAAAGCAGATTCTGCAAGACTTCCGTCAACACAGGATTCTCGGCCAATACCTGCATAAGTGCCGATCGTGCCCGTGTCTAACTGCATTTCCCAAATTTGGTGGGAACCCGCCATTGCAATAAAAAGTCTATTTCCAACTCTTTCTAAATCCCAAGGCGAATTCAATTGCGTTTCTAAACCCTTGCCGCTGCGGGGTGAAATTTCGTGACTTTGTTCGCCGGTACCAGCAACAGTTTCTACCCGTTGAGTCGTAAAATCAATCTTTCTGAGAGCATGATTTTCCGTATCAGCAACATATAGAATTTGACTTTCTGCATCAAAAGCCATACCTTGAGGTGCATAAAACTCAGCCTCTTCAAAGTTCCCATCAGTTAAACCCGGTTTACCGCTACCGATAACGTGCAGCACCTCACCTTCGAGGGTGCTGACCACAATCCTATTGTGGCCGGAATCGGCAATAAATAAGCAAGAACCGACTAAGTTTTGGATGACTGAATTAGCAGGCCCCGGCAATACAGTTTCATCTACAGATTCATTTTCCTGACTCATTTCGCCCAAAAGCGCGCCCTGTTGGTGAAGCTGTTTTGCCTCCGTTGCAGCGATCGCAAATGCCAGCACTTTACCGGGAAAAGCCAGCGGTGTTGATACAGGTTTGCGCTGTTTTTCTAAGGTAAAACGCAGTTGTTTAAAGTTAAGTGCATTTTTGTCTTTGTATTCAGCAATTAACTTGCCAACTAACTCGTCAAGTGCTTCTCTATTGCCTTCGCCCGAAACAAAGCCGACGACATAACTTTCAGGATCGATCACCATTAAAGTCGGCCAAGCCCGAACCGCGTAGCTTTGCCAAACTTTCATGCCGCTGTCAACGATTACAGGATGTTCGATATCGTAGCGGAGGATAGCTTGGCGGATGTTTTCTACTTCTTTTTCGTTTTCAAATTTAGCCGAGTGAACGCCGATAACCGTGAGGGAATCTTTATATTTTTTTTCGAGGTATTTTAAGTCGGGCAGGACGTGCAAGCAGTTGATGCAGCAGTACGTCCAGAAGTCGAGGAGGACGACGCGCCCTTTGAGAGATTCAATGGATAAAGGTTTCTCGGTATTTAGCCAGGGGTAGTTTCCGGGGAATTCTGGTGCTCTGACGCGAGGCATGGCATCTCCTGGGTAGGATGTGAATGATTTTTTTACTTCTTTAATTTAGCGGGAAGTTTGGCAGGATGGGAAGAAAGCTGATTAAACCAGGGCTTTTGGAGACAGCGAAGATGGCTGTGCCACCAGAGGGGAGTGAGTTCAGTGCTCATATTGCCACATTGAATACTTTAGTCTGTAGAACTTTTGTATTCAAAACCTTACTATTTCTCTCTATGCAGCCTAGCAAACTAGACCAAACTTTAGGACTAGAAATACAACGTCGTCGCATAGAGAAACGTTGGTCACAAGAATATCTGGCAGAAGTCACAGGTCTGCACAGAACCTATATCAGCCAGCTTGAGCGAGGGCTGAAAAGTCCATCTGTTAGAGTTCTTAGTCACATAACAAATGCTCTGGACATAACAATGGGTGAATTTTTACGAGTTGTAGAGGAACTCTTGAGTGCTGACGGAAAACGAGATTGAAAGATTGAGGCAAGCCATTATTGCTACCATTGCATCTCCAGTTATAGGCTCGATAGAGGATTATACTTGGGAAGCTATTTTTCATTATGTCAAGCATATTCCTTTATCAGATCCAGCATTAGGACGTAGCAAACTCCTCTATGATGCTGTTGACACCACGACTGCAACTGGTTGGTCACTCAAATCTCTTCAACTGAATAGTCTTACTGTTGTAAATACATTTTTGTTTGTCATTCAGAGAGCAGATGTGATCAAAAAGGCTGCCCAACTTGGTTTTCCTGGTTTGACGGAACAATCCTCACCTGCTGAACTCGGAGCAGCTATTGTTCAGCATTGGAACGAGAAAATTATATCGAGTCAAGCAGCACAGAGCATTACCAATAGCTAGGTCGGCATACTGCTGAAAACCATTAGAGGATATGAATATATTTACTGTGAATTCCCTCTTAATCCACTTGACCCAAATGCTTTTTCTTGGGCTTGGACAGTTGATAGAGTTACTGGAAGACCGGGAGCAGGCCTACAAGGCAATGTTGCAGGTAAGCTAGAGTTAGTTTGGTACAAAAATCAAAAGCAACTTTTTAGAGCTAGAACCATTCCTCCAGAAGCAGTTCACATCAGAGTTAAGCGAACTCGTATTACACTCGATCGATATGTGCAAACTGTTCTCTCAGCTTTGCAAGAGCAACTCAGTACACAGTCTTTTGACAGTGAACTTGGAGAATAGATGCAGCTATTGCTTTACCGAGAAGTGGGGGTACTGATTCTCCGATTTGAGAAGCCATATCAGTGTATGTTCCCAGAAAGTTAAAGTTATCTGGGTAAGAGTGCAATCTTGCAGCTTCACGGATTGTAATTGTCCGATTTTGGGTTGGATGAAAAAACCTGCCCGATCCTGGATGGAAAACCCACCTTGTGATAGTTCTTGCGGGTTTATCCCAGTAAAGCCTTCCATATGCACCGCTATAGTGCTTTTTAGGAGCTAATTCCGGTGGCAAGTCTCTAGCATCTTGCCCTTCACTAAGAAGACGCACTCTTGACATTTGAATGGGGCTCAAAGCACGAGCAACGTGATTGAAAAGTTTCGTACTTCCATTACGTATCATTGCTTGGTACGCAGTTTGGGGTGGAAAAGGATAAACTTCAGCATTATATTCCTCTCCTGCGTTCAATGACGGCAAATCTCCAATCGCATCTTTAACTGTGACGACTGAAGAAATGTTTGATTCTAGGAGACTAAGTTGGTAACAAGATTTAGTAGCTCTGTAATCGCTTCTAATGTCGCCAGCGTGTGTAGGTTCAGGGAATTGAAGTGGTTTATCTAAACTCGCCAGGAAAAAAGCCCTTGATCGGGTCTGCGGTACTCCATAATGCGCGGAGTTTAGTGAGCCATAAGTGACTTTATAACCTTGCGACTCAAGTTGCTGTGTAATTTCATTCTTAACTACACCACCATAAGCTTTCAAGATTTCAGGTACGTTCTCAATAACAACGTAAAGGGGTCTAAATTCCTGTACGAATTCTAAAAATGTCCGATATAACTGATTGCGAGAGTCGCTGAGGTAGCGATAGTCAGCAGGAATATTTCTTGAAAATCCTTGGCATGGGGGGCCGCCTATCAACGCTGTTAGTTCCTCCCTCTGCAAACCCAAACATAATCGCAAATCTAAAGGATTGACCTCACGTATATCCTGATGAACAATTTTGGTGTTTGGGTAATTGTGCTTATAGGTCGCTAGAGCTTTCGCATCCACCTCGATCGCACATAAAGATTCAAAACCCGCCAGGTGAAATCCTGTAGTCAAGCCACCCGCACCAGAAAATAAGTCAATAGTCTTATATGTCATAATCGAATACTATAGTATTAGGAAGCTATTGTCAACCAACTTCAGCAATTGGCGTCTCTTGCTTGTCCTAAATTTTATCCTTGCTTTTCCCTGAAATTATTTTCCAAAATAACCAATACACCGTTAATTTTATTCTGGTCGATCGCACTTACGATCGAGTTAACCCAGAGATTGATATTCTGCGGTTCCCCTTGCAAAGGCAATCTTGACGCGATCGCAGTAATATTGTTCTCATTTGAGTGGTAGACGGATTGTAAATGTACTGCCTTTTCCTAACTCACTCTGGACTTGAATGGTGCCTTGATGAGCCACTGCGATCGCACTTGCAATCGATAGCCCTAATCCAGCACCACCCGTGGCTCTAGAACGATCGCTCTGCACTCGGTAGAAACGATCGAAAATTCGCGTTTGCTCGGCTGGGGCGATACCAACACCTGTATCTTTAACTTGAATTATGGCTTCCTTGTCGGTGCAATCGAGGATGGCAAGGATTAGCCCTCCTGGGGGAGTGTAGTTAATCGCGTTGGTAATTAAATTCGTCACCATTCGGTAAAGTTGGGCTTCATCCCCAAGAATTACAACGGCTCGCGAAGCACGAATTTCTAACTTCAATTCCACCTCAGCCACCATTGCTAAACCTGCAAGTTCTTCTACTAAATCGCCGATCAGATAGTTGAAACAGCAATGCTGCAATTGAGTCGGAATCTGTTGTTGCTCAATTCTACAAATAAACAATAAATCTTTCACTAACCTAGAAAGGCGGATGTTTTGTCGTTCGATAATATCCAGGTTTTGACTAACCTCCGGTAAATCTTCAGCCTGACGAGTATCCTCAACAGTAGCCTGAATGACAGCCAGAGGCGTTCGCAATTCATGAGCGGCATCCGAGGTGAATTGTTGCATCTGGCGATAGGACTGATAAATTGGTCGCATCGCTAATCCAGATAACCACCAACTAGCTCCTCCTACTAGCAGCATGACCAAGGGTAAGCCTAAAAAGAGCAACAATCGCAAAGTGCTCAGATAGGCATCCCATTCTTTGAGCGATCGCCCAATTTGCATATAACCCCAAGGCAAACCGCTGTTTGTTCTCAGTAATAGAGAAATTTGATAAAAGCGATCGCCATTAGAAAGATGCAGAATTTGCCAAAACTCTTTTGGTGCAAAGTTTTCTAATACATCCGGCTGCTCTCCAACCTTTGCTAATATTTCCCCAGATTGGTCTAAAAAGCGGAGATAATATCCCTCCTGCTGAAACACCCTAGCAGTATGTCGCGCCCCGTTATTGCCTGAAGAGTAACAGTTTTCATTCCACAGACATAAACCGGGCAAAATAGTTTTCAAGCTGGATGAAAGCTGTCCCGGTTGTTGTAATTGTGGTTCGATAGTGTCATGCAGCGTTCCGGCTAAGGACTGTAGTTTTTCCTGGAGAATGTATCGCTGCGTGTGAAACACAACCTGATAGACTGCAACACCGCATATACCTAACAACAACCCAATGACGATCGCATACCAACCCGCAAGTTGCCAGCGCGTGCGGTTAAATAGCTTGTTGGAGTGCATATTATCTGTTGACTGTTGACTGTTGACTGTTGACTGTTGACTGTTGACTGTTAACTTCTTCCTTCTTCCTTCTTCCTTCTACTTAGTTACTTGCTCAAGCGATACCCGAATCCATGAACCGTTTCAATCATCCCGTCACAGCCATAATCTGCCAGCTTGCGCCGCAACAGACGAATTCTAGCAGCAACTACATTGCTCATCGGGTCAGTATCAACATCCCACAAACGAGTCAAAAGTCGATCGCGCGTGAGGATTTGGTTCGGATGCTGCATGAAATATTCCAGTAACCGAAACTCATTAGCCGTCAGAGGAATCACCCTTAGCTGTCCTTCGTCATCCGTAGTGCAGATGATGGATTTAGTATAGTCAAGCAGCAATCGCCCCACCTCAAGTTGGGCAGGATTGAAATGGGGTGAGTTTTCTGGCGACAAACTCCGTCCCCGTCGCTGGAGTGCCCGCAACCGAGCTAACAATTCTGCTTTAATAAACGGTTTCATCAGATAGTCATCAGCACCCGCATCTAGCCCTGCCACCATATCCTCTGTTCGATCTTTTGCCGTCAACATCAAAACGGGTAATGGATTATTCTGCTGGCGCAAGCGTTGGCATAGTTCGACGCCAGAGATTTCCGGCAGCAACCAGTCAAAAATGGCAACCGTGTACTCGATCCATTGGTCTTCCAGATAGTTCCAAGCAGTTGTGCCATCTTGCACCCAATCCACCAGGTACTTTTCTCGGCTCAAGGTGCGTTGCACGATCGCACCCAAATCGGGTTCGTCTTCCGCCAGCAGAATTCTCATTTTAGCCCTACTCCATCTCCATTCGTTGGTGTCTGCTCCATGCTGTAGTTTCTCAACTCGTTGATTGCCAGCATCCGTTTAGGCATCAGAAACTTCCCAAATCGAGCATACAATGCAGGTAGAACCAGTAGGGTGAGAGCAGTTGAGGTAAAGAGTCCGCCGAGGACAACGATCGCTAGCGGCTGCAACAATTCCTTACCAGCGCCACCGCTTAAAACCAGGGGAATCATCCCCAATGCCGAGGTGAGTGCTGTCATCAGAATCGCCAGCAACCGTTCCATCGAGCCTTCGACAATGACTTTGGGAAGCGGCATTCCTTGTGCCAGTTTGGTGTTGTAGTTGTCTACAAGCAGCAACCCATTGCGCGTCGCTACGCCAAACAGCGTCACAAAGCCCACCATTGACGGAACTGAGATAACGCCGCCCGTCAGCAGGACTGAGATAACACCGCCAACCAGGGCTAATGGTAAGTTGATCATAACCATCAGCATGGCAGGAACGGATTTCACCGTGAAGTACATCAATACGGCGATCGCTAGCACTGCTAATATTCCGAAAATTAGGAAGTTTTGAGCAGCCCGTTGTTCCGACTCATACTGTCCGCCGTACTGAATATAGTAGCCTTGGGGCAGTTGCACTGATTGCTTAACCTTGGAGCGAATGTCATCGACGACCGAAGCAACATCGCGTCCCTGTACGTTGGCTGACACTACAATTAAACGCGAGACGTTTTCCCGGTTAATCGTATTGGGCCCATTGCCAAACTCAACCTTTGCCACTTGCGAAAGCGGGATGATTTGACCTGTTGGGGTATTAACTTGGAGGTTGCGAATCGTGTTGAGATTGCGACGGGCTGATTCGTTGACCCAAACCAACACATCTACCAACTGTTGACCATCGGGCACTTGAGCAACCACGCGACCATTCAGGGCTGTTTCCGTGAAATCGGACAATTGGGCGATCGTCAATCCGTAGCGGGCGGCTGCATCTCGGTTAAATTGAATTTGTACTTGACGGATCGGTATTTGGGGCTCAAGCTGAAGGTCTACCACTCCCTTCACGTCTTTCATTGTCGTTTCGATTTGTTCTCCAATGCGGCGTAGTTCTTGTAAATCGTTGCCGAATACTTTGATCGCGATCGCACTCCTGACCCCCGACAACACTTCATCCATCCTGTGACTGATAAATCCACCGATATTGGTAGCAACTCCCGGAAACTGGCCCAATGCCTCCCGCAAAGCTTGGATCGTAGCAGGACGGTTTTTCATCGCTGCTTCACTCAGTTCCACGTCCAAGTGTGCCAAGTTCACCGATGCCGCATCCGGATCGCCCGGAGCACGCCCCGATCGCAGTTGTACTGATTCAAACCGGGGGTCATCCTTAAGGGCGGTTTGAATCGCTAAGCCAACGCGATTGGTTGCTTCGAGTGAGGAACCCGGATAAAGGGCGATCGCATTCATCAGCGATCGTTCCTGGAACGTTGGCAGAAAATCCCGTCCTAACGTCGGCACAATCAACATTGCCGCTACCATTGAGGCTGTGGCCAATCCTAAAATTAAGGTAGAGCGACGCATCGCCATTCGCAGCAACGGATCGTAAAGTTGTTTAGACCACCGGGCTAGGAAGGGTTCTGTCGTCTGCATCCGGCTGTGGGGCAACAGAATGGCACACAATGCAGGCGAGATAATCAGCGATTCCAGGCTGGAGATGACAACCACCACCAGATAGGCAATGCCCATCGGGGTGAAAATGCGCCCTTCTACCCCAGAGAGTGTGAAAATCGGTGAAAAGACGATAATCCCAATTAACGTCGCTCCAATCAGCGACTCGCGCACCTCCTGAGAACCCTCAAAAATAATCTCCAGTGGTGGCTTGGGATTGGGCGAGAGGCGATTTTCCCGTAAGCGGCGATCGGTATTTTCGCAGTAGACGATCGCATCATCCACTGCTGTCCCGATCGCCACTACCAATCCGCCGAGGGTCATGGTGTTGAGTTCCAGTCCGATCCAGGAACACACTAACAGCGAGAACAGTAGCGAGAGAAAGAAATCCAGCAAACAGATGGTGAGGGTGCGCCAGTTCATTAGAAAGGGAATCAGGATGGCTGCGACAATCAAACTGCCTTCGATCAAGGCCGATCGCACATTACCAACTGAGGCATCAATGTAGGCATCTTGCCGGAAAGTGACATTCGCCTTTACATCCTTGGGTAAACCTGGTTTAATTTCCTCCATCGCCTCGATGATGGCTTGCGTGACGGTGGGACTATCCACCAAAGGTTGCTTGTTGACCATCACCACCACAGCCCGTTTAGTATTCCAACTGGCATCGCCTCGCTGGAGTGCAGCCCCAATCTTCACCTCTGCCACATCCCGCAGTAGAATGGGTTTTCCCTCCTGCACCTTGACGACTGCTTTTTGCAAATCTTCGATCGTCTGGATTTGTCCCTCTCCCCGAATGACCAATTCGCGATCGGGGTCAATCAACAATCCACCGGCGGTTTTGGCATTTGCCTCGTTTGCCGCCTTGACGACTTCCTGAAGCGAAACCTTCAACGCTTTGAGTTTTTCAGGATTCGCAATCACCTGAAACTGCTGCAGATCTCCACCGTAGACTAGCACTTGCGATACGCCTGGAACTGCCAACAACCGATTGTTGACTTTGCCATCCACCAAACGCCGCACTTCCATGATCGATGTAGTGTCAGACGTGAACGCATATTGAATCACCGTTCCGATGGGGGGAGCTAGGGGCGATATCTGCGGTGTACCAATTCCTTCGGGTAATCGGTCTTGCGCGTCCTGCAATCGCTCTGCGACGAGTTGACGAGCTTGATAGGGGTCAGTTCCCCACTTAAACACCACCCGCAATACAGAAATTCCTACGGCTGAGGAGGTACGGACGACTTCAACTCCTGGTGTTCCGTTGACCGCACTTTCTAGCGGTAATGTCACCAACGATTCCACCGCTTCCGGCGCAAGACCGGGGGCTTCTGTCTGTACTTCTACTTGAGGGGGCGCAAAGTTGGGCAACACGTCGAGGGGCATTCGACTTACAGTATACAGGCTCCAGATGGTCAGGGCGATCGCCCCGATCACCACTAACCATCGTTGAGCAATAGACCATTTGGGGATGACGTTTAACATAAAAATGAAATTTGGATAGCATTACGCAAGTTTTTAGGAGACGGAGTAAAGATTTTTACTCCGTCGCGATCGACTGTTACCAAAAATCTTGGTTTTTGAATGTCTATTAGTCCTTGCCTTTTAACCCAAAGACGGCGAATCCACCCACCAGTAAAACTCCTGCGCCTGCTACCCACATCAAGGGTGACGATCCTTGAGCAGGCTGCGTTTCTGCTGGCAATGTAGCGGCCGATGCTTGCGTTTCTGCTGGCGATGTAGCGGGTGATGCCTGCGTTTCTGGCTGCGATGTAGGGGGTGATGCCTGGGTTTGGGCCTGCGGTTTACCTCGCAATGCCTCCGAGTACAAAAACGTTGCCCCCTGCATCACAATCTGATTTCCCGGAACTAAATTGCCTTCTTTAATTTCCACCACATCTCCAGAGTCGCTACCAATCTGAACTGAGATTGGTTTGTAGGTTGTTCCTTCCTGGATGTAGACGAGCTTTTGCCCATTGGCATCAACTAAGCTGGTGCTGGGAACTTTGACAATACCTCCATCGGTTGTAGGGGCAATTGCCTCTGTCTTAATTCCCAATGCGGTTGCTTTACTGGCATCAACTTCGATCGGCTGCATAATCTTCGCCGCATCGCCACCTGCAAACTCGTTGTCATGCCCAACGTGCGCCAGCACCGGGGCCGAAGCCGTGCACAACACTAATCCCAAAACAAAACTAGATCCGTAACGGGCGATCGATAATGAACTTGAATTTAAAGATTTCGATAGCATGGAAATTTCCTCCTCACATTTAGCGAACGGGGGTGATGAAGACAGCCACTCCTCTCAAGAGCAATCTATTCCTTACTTCAGAGTTGTGAACCTTCTCCCGCTAGGATGTCAGGCGGAAATAAAAATTTGATGAAAATTTGAGGCGAAGTCTAAAATTAGAGACCTCTATACCATTGCTCAGGGAGCATCTCATATTTGTAAAAACACTTATAATGGCTCCTTCCTTCTTCCTCCTTCCTTCTTCCTTCTTCTTCTTTCCTCCTGACTCCTGACTCCTGACTCCAATTTCTAGCTTGGCTGCATAAGTGAGATGCTCCCATTGCTCACTAACATGAGGTGCAAAGAGGGCTTGACACTCCCTGTGCTGAAGCAGCAGGGATTCTAAAGAAACTACCAAAAGGTAATTCTTGAAGGCGCTGTCAAAACACCTCTAGACGTTCAAAACAACTACCTTTTGGTGTTGCAATTACGCTTACTTTTTTACTTCATGCTTTCGTTCGTACTTTTCAACACTGCTTTGTAAAACTTATCTAAACTTGTCTAAACACATTTTTAGACACAATTCGGAGCTTACTTCCTACGCTGTTGGGTAGACGGCTAATCCCAAGATAAGTAGGCTATCCCCCTCAAGCCGAGGGTTCCCAATTTAAAATGTTCAGGCTCGCGTTAAAATCACGATCCAAAGATATGCCACAAGCAGGACAGTCAAAAGTCCGAACGCTTAGTGGCATATCTTTTTTTATGCCACAATTAGAACAAGTCTTAGTGCTAGAAAACCACTGGTCTACCAACACTAAGCTAGCTCCATACATTTGGCACTTGTAGTCGAGTTGACGTTTAAATTCGTAGAAGCCGAGGTCAGATATTGCCCCTGCTAACTTATGATTCGCCATCATTCCTTGAACGTTCAAGTTTTCAATCTTAATTAGCTTGAAAGTTTTAGCTAAATAAGTTGTCAACTTGTGGAGAAAATCTAAACGAATGCGAGCTATCCCTGCATGGAGTTGACTAATTTTATTGTAGGTTTTGCGCTGGTTTTGAGAGCCTCTTACCTGCTTAGAGGCTTTGCGTTGCAAAGTGGCAAGCTTGGTTTTCGCACTGGCTCTTAAGGGTTTTGGTGCATTAAAGACCTGCTGAGTTGATAGCGTGGCAAAAGAATTAATGCCGACATCAATTCCTACCGAACTTTCAGACTGCTGAACAGGTAGACGCTCAGCATCAACGCAGAATGAGACAAACCAACGACTTCCTTCTTTTGAAATCGTGAAAGTTTGAGAGATGAAGCTACACTCTAAGGGTTCAAAAAGTCGAAAAGTTCCCAACGTAGGAATCTTAATAGTCCTGCCAGCGCTTAGTAGAACTTTTCCGTTAGACGAATCGACTGTAAAAGATTGACCGGATCGGCGACTAGCGAATCTTGGATGACCTGCTTTCCCAGATCGATACCGACTAAACGCATCTTTTAGATCGATCAACGCATTTTGGTAAACTCGACTAGACAACTGGTTCATCCAGCCGAATTCAGGCTTTTTCTTGACGTAGTTGGTAAGAACTTTTTTGACTTCGTTGAGCACCTTCGAGTCTGTAAATTGTCCCTCGCCATACATTTGAGTCCGCAAGCTTAACCCAAAGTTGAATACTACGCGCCGGAATCCTGCGTGTTTTGCCATCAAAGTCGCTTCCTTGTTATTTAATTTGAGCGCTCGTTTGACGGCAAACATAAAACTTCCTCAAGGGTGATTAACTATGGATAAGTTTAGACAACTATTTCGCACTTAAGTCTTGCTCTTGCCAGTTCGGTACGCTCCCCATCCTGCGCTGCTTGGCTGTGCCATAGTCTTTCTCAGACAATAATAAAAATGCTGAGGGTGTCTTACTGCCTGGAATTTCACCGTTCTAGGAATGGTTCAACACGTAGTTGATACGCCTACTTGTTCCGCATTGTTGGAGTATAGCACAGATCACTGGCAGCCTAAAGACTGCAACTGCGTTTCATCAAGAGCTTGAAAGACCGGGGTTCTCACGCGAAGCGCTATAGGAAGCGCCCACACCTCACTTCTTTGAGAAACACTCTATTCCCAAAAGATTACAGCCCCATTATTCCGAAATAAATCTAACAGCAACCACCGCCGTTATAATGCCAAGTCGAATCAGTAATCAACACCTTATCCGGCATTAATCCCCCCAACTTCCCAGCAGTTTTATCGCAGACAGCCGCCGGAACTCCCCGCTGCAAAACGTGGCCTGCCCCGTCATCAAACAGCTCTTCAGACCCAGTATAAATCGCCGTCTTGCCAGTGAAAATGCAAGCTCCGTCATCCGGTACATCCACTTTGAAAGACACGGAATCTAGGCTTTCTAACAGCAAATCCGCATCCAATTGATAATTGTGTTTGTCCAGCAATCGGTAAGGACGGCGCGCCCGCACTTCCACTTGCCCAAAACCAACGTCTACAAGGTGTTGAACGTATTCTGCGTATGTCAAAGCGCCGGACAAACACAAGGCCCGCAAGCGTTGATCTTCCTTCAAATGCTGCGGAATGGGCCGAGTTGCGATCGGATCGCTCATCAACAATCTGCCGCCCGGTTTTAACACCCGATAGGTTTCTTTTAATGCCTTAGCTAAATCCGCCGGTTCAAAAATATTAAACAAGCAGTTTTGGGCAACAACATCTACAGAAGCATCCGGCACTGGCAACGCAAAAGCATCGCCTTCACAAATTTCCACAAAACTAGCATCGAACCAATCATTTTCTTGGGCGGCTATTTGCAAGTTTCGTGCAGCCGCCTCTCGCATTGCTGGAACCGGATCGACGGCAATAACTGCTCCTTTGTGTCTAGAAAAATATGCAAATTGTAGTGCTTCCAAGCCGCCGCCTACACCTACATAAAGCACGAAGGGATTGCCGACGAGTTCGGCGGCGTGAACGGTTGTGCCGCAGCCGTAATTCATTTCTTGCATTTGTTGGGGAATTTTTAATCCTGGCAATTGCAAGGGGCTGCTTTGGACGCAGCAAAGTCCGATTTGGGGTGTTTCGGCAACATCGCTGTAGAATTTGGCTGCAGTTTCGAGGTAGGTCATTTTTTAGTGTCCTAATTTTTGATTTTTGACCGCAGATGGAGCACGGGCGAGACGCCCATGCCACGAATCCCAGAAAGTTTTTGTTAGGTGGAAAATTCGACTTTTTGTTCGGATTTTGGCTGATTTTCGGGTTCGGAAACTGTTGGTTCGGGAGGGGCTAATTCGCTGGTTGGCTGGCTAGCAGTTTCAGCGGCAACTGGTGGCGTTGGCGGTACAAGATTGGGAGACTGTTCTGGTACCGCGGGAGCGACTACTTTTGGTACTGGAGCTTTTTCTGTTATTTCTGGCAGAGTTGGTGGCTCTGAAGGATTAGCAGGTTGGGGTTCTTGATGCAAGAAGTTGCGGAACCGATTGTAGTATCCTTTATATTCCTGTTTTTTGGTTTGGGGAGATGCTGTTGGGGTCGGTTCGATTATTTTAACGGGTACAACAACTTTCGGGGTTTCTAACTGTGGAGTTGCTGTCGGTGTCGGTTCTATTACTTGAACTGGTTCTACAATTTTCGGTGCTTCGAGTTGGGGGGTTGCTGTTGGTGTTGGTTCTATTGCTTGAATTGGTTCTACAATTTTCGGCGCTTCGAGTTGGGGGGTTGCTGTCGGTGTCGGTTCTATTACTTGAATGGGAGCAATTTCGGGAGCGACTGTTGGCTGTAAGCTTGGTTGGGTAACAGGGGTTTCTGGAACCGCTGGTGAGGGTTGGACAACTGGTGTTTTTTCTAATGCAGGTGTCGGTGTCGGTTCGGGGGTTGGGGTTGGTGTGGGTGCGGGGGCTTGGTAGGTGGGATCGACTATACCGCGACTTTCTGCTGCTGTTAGTTCGCCCCGCACTAATTTAGAAAGAGGCTCTTGGCCAAGCGGCTGGAAATTTATCAGTCTGACTGTATTATTAAAGGCGTTTTTGACGATATTTCCCCGTTCGTCAATTAATTCTAGCTGTACCCAGTTTTTCCCTGGTTTGAATCCTTTAAGATATATAGGTTGCCACTGGTCGATCGCAAAGCTTTGGCCGTTGACTGTGGCTCGAATTTTCCAATCGAGTATTTCATCTTGGGAATTTTCTTGCGCCACTTCGTGCGGAGGGGCATTTGTCAAGTAAAAGTCGAGCAGGATGGGTTCTGCCCCGTAGCTGCCTTGGGGGCTGTTGTACGTTAATAGGGGCAATGTTCGATCGGGATTATTGTCGTCTGTTTTGGTAAAAACGTGAAAGGTGGTTTGAGCCACGGCACCTTCGTTTTTAAAGCTTTCTTCCCAAGGGCGGGCGGCGAACACCTGCAGGGTATGGGTTCCGGGTTCTAAGTCGGAGAGCGTTAAAGGTTGGTTGATATCGTAAACTGCTGCATAAGGTTGGTTGTCTAATAAAACTTGCAGATGGGGGCCCAAACCCAAGTTTGCATCTTTGAAAATGGGCAAGTCCTTCACTTGGAACTCAACAGATACATTTATATCCTGAAGCACTTCGTCAGGTTTTGGATTCAAAATACTAATTTGAGGCTGGTAGATTTCTAGAGCCTGACGCAGTTGTTGAATGGCTTCTGGGGGAGAAACCTCTGAGATTCTGTTTACTGGGGCTGTAGCTGAGCCGCTCTTGTTCCCTGATTTGGGCAATTCGGGATGGCCCGCGCCACAACTTGCTAAACCCAAAATTAATACTGCTACTGCGAACAATGCCAGCAGCCTGCCCGCAACCGTTCTGTGCCAATTGATCCCAATCACGCAACCATACTCCTAGAAGCCTTCTCATAGGGAACTATAGCCCAAAAATGAATTTAGTATTGGGGAATTGCCGGCTTTGGAATTCCCAAGTCGCGTAGGAACCCGGATTGAGGCAGCAGCGGGCAACCCATCCTCTCTCACTCTTAATTGCCGCAGCCTTTTTCCCAAACATATAGCGGTTCTCAAGCGTGGTGAGGTATGGGGGCTTTGTCCTAGGCCTAGGCCTATGCCCACGGAGGCCTATGCCCTATGCCCGCCAGAGCACCTCATGTTACTGAGAAAGGCTATATATCTACAAATGAGTATTCCTAAATTACCTTATCTTTGAGTTTTGTAAAGTTAATGGCAGTACCCCTTGACTTTTTAGAGCGACTGTGGGATTTAAAGGCGTTATTACATCAAGAATAGAGGCTTTTTTAAGTATTGTTAACAAGCGATTAATACTCCTCTAGCAAGCTTATAATTCATAAAACTCCCTCAAAAGGAGCAGCCGTATCAAGTCTGAATCAAGGAGGCGATCGGCGGCTCCAGATAGCGAGAAGAGTTGGCAGTACCCAGTCACATTGTTAGCGACACTGGGAAACTGGCTTCTTCACAGAAGCAAAATGCTTGGGGAGACGATGCACCTGCGTCTAGCTCTGCAAAGAGTAAAGTGCAGTGAAGTGTCGGCTTTTTCGAGAATCCCCCGCCTAATCAAGCGTGGGGAGTGTCCGGTACAGTGTTCAGTTCTCGTTCCTTGTCTTACCGAGAGGAGAGTCTTCATGACCATTAGTCCTCCAGAGCGAGAGGTAAAAGCTAGGGTAGTAGTCGATAAAAATCCGGTTCCAACTTCTTTCGAGAAGTGGTCAAAACCCGGTCATTTTGATCGCACTCTAGCTAAGGGGCCAAAAACCACCACTTGGATTTGGAACCTCCACGCTAACGCTCACGACTTTGACAGTCATACAAGTGACTTAGAAGACGTTTCGCGCAAAATCTTTAGCGCTCACTTCGGCCACTTGGCAGTAATCTTCGTATGGTTGAGTGGCGCATATTTCCACGGCGCTAAATTTTCCAATTACGAAGCTTGGCTGACAAATCCTACAGCCATCAAGCCCAGCGCTCAAGTGGTCTGGCCGATTTTTGGTCAAGAAATTTTAAATGCAGATGTAGGCGGCGGCTTTCACGGGATTCAGATCACCTCTGGTCTATTCCAACTGTGGCGCGCCAACGGCATCACTAACTCATACCAGCTATATTGCACTGCGATCGGCGCCCTGGTAATGGCAGCTTTGATGCTGTTTGCCGGTTGGTTCCACTATCACGTCCGCGCTCCGAAACTGGAATGGTTCCAGAACGTGGAATCGATGATGAACCACCACTTGGCAGTTTTGTTAGGCTGCGGGTGCTTGGGCTTCGCAGGACAACAAATTCACGTGGCTCTGCCGATCAATGCTTGCATGGACGCGATCGATGCAGGTGCACCGCTGACAGTCGGCGGTAAGCTGATCAAAACAGTTGCCGACATCCCCCTGCCGCACGAGTGGATTTTGACACCGGGCTTGATGGCTGACATCTACCCGAGTTTCGCTAAAGGTTTAACCCCCTTCTTCACCCTCAACTGGGGCGCATACACAGACTTCCTGACCTTCAAAGGCGGTCTGAACCCCACCACAGGCGGTTTGTGGCTGACTGATACAGCACACCACCACTTGGCTTTGGCAGTGCTGTTCATCGTGGCTGGTCATATGTACCGCACGAACTGGGGCATCGGCCACAGCATGAAAGAAATCCTAGAGAACCACAAAGGCCCCTTCACTGGTGAAGGTCACAAAGGTCTCTACGAAATCCTGACTACTTCTTGGCACGCGCAACTGGCGATTAACTTGGCACTGATGGGCTCTCTGAGCATCATCGTCGCCCACCACATGTACGCGATGCCTCCGTATCCGTACATCGCGACCGACTACCCGACTCAGCTATCCCTGTTCACCCACCACATGTGGATTGGCGGATTCCTGATTGTTGGAGCAGCCGCTCACGGAGCAATCTTCATGGTTCGGGATTACGATCCCGCTGGAAATGTCAACAACTTGTTGGATCGCGTGATCCGTCATAGAGATGCGATCATTTCCCACCTGAACTGGGTTTGTATATTCTTGGGCTTCCACAGCTTCGGTTTGTACGTTCACAACGACACGATGCGCGCTTTCGGTCGTCCTCAAGATTTGTTCTCGGATACCGGGATTCAGTTGCGTCCGATATTTGCCCAGTGGGTGCAAAACATCCACGCTTTGGCTCCGGGCACAACAGCGCCTAATGCTACGGAAATCGTCAGCCACGCTTTTGGCGGCGGTGCAGTAGTAGTCGCCGGCAAAGTAGCGATGATGCCGATCGAGTTGGGTACGGCGGATTTCATGATCCACCACATCCACGCTTTCACCATTCACGTTACAGTCCTGATTCTCTTGAAGGGCGTGTTGTTTGCACGCAGTTCTCGCTTGGTTCCTGACAAAGGCAACTTGGGCTTCCGGTTCCCTTGCGACGGCCCAGGCCGTGGCGGCACCTGCCAAGTTTCTGGTTGGGATCACGTGTTCCTAGGCTTGTTCTGGATGTACAACTGCATCTCGATCGTGATTTTCCACTTTAGCTGGAAAATGCAGTCGGACGTGTGGGGAACAGTATCGTCAGACGGCACAATTTCTCACATTACCGGCGGCAACTTCGCACAAAGTTCGATCACGATTAACGGCTGGCTGCGGGACTTCCTGTGGGCGCAAGCTTCTCAGGTGATTCAGTCCTACGGTTCGGCACTGTCGGCCTACGGTCTGATGTTCCTAGCTGGACACTTCGTCTTCGCCTTCAGCTTGATGTTCCTGTTCAGCGGCCGCGGCTACTGGCAAGAACTGATTGAGTCGATTGTTTGGGCTCACAACAAGCTCAAGGTAGCTCCGTCGATTCAGCCTCGCGCTCTGAGCATTATTCAGGGTCGGGCTGTGGGTGTAGCTCACTACCTCCTAGGAGGAATTGTCACTACGTGGGCATTTTTCCTAGCGCGAATCATTTCGGTAGGGTAAACTACCCCTAGGTTTTGGATTCTCGATTTGGGAGGAATCTCAAATCGAGAATCCAAACTCCGAACCGAATCCCTTCAATTTTGTTCAGGATTCAGGATTAATCAAGGCTTATGGCAACGAAATTTCCAAAATTTAGCCAAGACCTTGCCCAAGACCCGACCACACGGCGGATCTGGTACGGGATTGCCACAGCACACGACTTTGAAAGCCACGATGGCATGACCGAAGAAAATCTTTACCAAAAGATTTTTGCTTCTCACTTCGGCCACGTAGCAATCATTTTCTTGTGGACATCGGGCAGCCTGTTCCACGTAGCATGGCAAGGTAACTTTGAACAGTGGATTAAAGACCCTCTAAACGTCCGCCCGATCGCTCACGCGATTTGGGACCCGCAATTCGGCGCTCCTGCAGTAGAAGCTTTCACTCAAGGGGGCGCTTCTAACCCGGTGGATATCTCTTACTCCGGTGTCTACCATTGGTGGTTCACCCAAGGGATTCGGACAAACGCCGACCTGTATCAAGGAGCTATCTTCTTGCTACTACTGGCGGCTGTATTCCTGTTCGCAGGTTGGTTGCACCTCCAGCCCAAGTACCGCCCCAGCTTGTCTTGGTTCAAAAATGCTGAATCTCGCCTCAACCACCACTTGGCTGGTTTGTTCGGTGTCAGCTCTTTGGCTTGGACTGGTCACATGGTTCACGTTGCTATCCCCGAATCTCGCGGACAGCACGTAGGTTGGGACAACTTCCTGTCTACCCCGCCTCACCCGGCCGGTTTGGCTCCGTTCTTCAGTGGTAACTGGGGCGTATACGCCGAGAATCCAGATGCAGCGAACCATGTCTTCGGTACTTCCGAAGGCGCGGGAACCGCAATTCTGACTTTCTTGGGTGGCTTCCACCCTCAAACAGAATCCCTGTGGCTGACAGACATCGCTCACCACCACTTGGCGATCGCAGTTCTGTTTATCGTTGCCGGTCATATGTACCGGACTAACTTCGGTATCGGTCACAGCATCAAAGAGATGTTGGATTCTAAGGCTGGTTTGGTCGGCGGCAAGAGTGAAGGACAGTTCAACTTGCCTCACCAAGGCTTGTATGAAACCTACAACAACTCCCTGCACTTCCAACTGGCATTTCACCTCGCTGCTTTGGGCGTAATTACCTCCCTGGTAGCACAGCATATGTACGCGATGCCTCCCTACGCTTTCATAGGTAAGGACTTCACGACTCAGGCTGCGCTTTACACCCACCACCAGTACATTGCTGGATTCATCATGGTCGGCGCTTTCGCCCACGGAGCTATCTTCTTGGTGCGGGACTACGATCCTGAAGCAAACAAAGGCAACGTGCTCGATCGCGTGTTGCAGCACAAAGAAGCGATTATCTCTCACTTGAGCTGGGTGTCGCTGTTCTTGGGCTTCCACACTCTCGGCTTGTACGTTCACAATGACGTTGTAGTCGCTTTCGGAACTCCTGAAAAGCAAATCTTGATTGAACCAGTGTTCGCACAGTTCATCCAAGCTGCTCACGGAAAAGCTCTCTACGGCATGGACGTGCTGTTGTCTAACCCTGACAGCATTGCTTCTACCGCTTGGCCCAACTACGGCAACGTATGGCTCCCAGGCTGGTTGGACGGGATTAACAGCGGTACTAATTCTCTGTTCTTGGCGATCGGACCTGGCGATTTCTTGGTTCACCACGCGATCGCACTAGGCTTGCACACCACCACCTTGATCTTGGTCAAGGGCGCTCTGGATGCACGCGGTTCTAAGCTGATGCCGGACAAAAAAGACTTCGGTTATGCTTTCCCTTGCGACGGCCCCGGCCGTGGCGGTACTTGCGACATCTCTGCTTGGGACGCCATGTACCTGTCTGTATTCTGGATGTTGAATACCCTAGCTTGGGTAACGTTCTACTGGCACTGGAAGCACCTGGGCATCTGGCAAGGTAATGTGGCTCAGTTCAATGAGTCTTCTACCTACCTGATGGGCTGGTTCCGCGATTACCTCTGGCTGTATTCTTCTCAGTTGATCAACGGTTACAACCCGTATGGTACTAACAACTTGTCAGTCTGGGCTTGGATGTTCTTATTCGGACACCTTGTTTGGGCAACTGGTTTCATGTTCCTGATCTCTTGGAGAGGTTACTGGCAAGAGTTGATCGAGACTTTGGTTTGGGCTCACGAGCGCACTCCTTTGGCTAACTTGGTTCGCTGGAAAGACAAGCCTGTTGCTTTGTCGATCGTCCAAGGTCGTTTGGTTGGCTTAGTTCACTTTACTGTGGGCAACGTCCTCACTTACGCGGCCTTTGTAATTGCCTCGACAGCCGGGAAATTCGGGTAACTCTGAACTCTGGTTTTGTAGGTAATTAAATCAAATCCCCTGCCTTCTGGCGGGGGATTTTTTTGTATATTTCTGTAAGGAATTACCGCATAGGAAACAGTGGTATAAAGAAGAGAACGCATCATATATTCATGTTCCTATTATCGTGTCTCAATTATTCAACCGCATCCCTGGACGAACCTATTTATTACTAGCAATCCTCATTTTTGCTGCCTCTAACTCTGTCATTCGCAAACTGACCGATTTAGGAGCGCAGAACCTGATCGACGGCAGAAATTTGATTTCACTTTGTAATGTTTTATTTGTAGGGAATCTCTGCGCGTTAGCAGTTTTATTCCTGGTTTATCGCCAGCAATGTACGGTGCAAAATTTCCGCTCGATTCCCAGTAAAACATGGTGGGGGTTGATCGCAATTTCTTTGCTATCTGGGGCATTGGCTCCAGCCTTAACTTTTATGGCGTTGGATTTAACCGCTGTCAATAATGTGGTACTGATTGGACGCATCGAGCCGCCTCTGATTTTAGCGCTGTCCATTCTAATTTTGGGCGATCGCGTCAATCTTTGGGTGATTGCCGGGGCGATGGTTTCGTTTGTCGGTGTTGCACTGACTATTGTATTGCAAGCACCGACTACCGATATGATGGGCATGGGCGGATTGACGATCGGCAGAGGCGAATTGATGGCAGCATCCGGGGCGATCACGTTAGCCATTTCGACGATTATTAGTAAAGTCACGCTCAAACAAATTCCGTTAGGATTGTTCTCTATTATCCGAACAACACTGGGAACAGTTGTTTTCTTTATTGTCGTTTTAATCTTATATACTCCCACCCACTTTATCGATGTTTTTGCGCCCTTCCTCTGGCAGTGGATGCTCGTCTATGGTGCGATTATTGTTGTTGGCGGACAACTGTGCTGGTTTACCGGACTAAAAACGACGGGCGCTGCAGATGTATCCCTCGCCAGTTCGTTTAGTCCGATCGCGGGGATTTTAACCGCCTATTTGATTTTATCGGAAACGCCCACAACAGCTCAATACATCGGCGGCAGCATCATTTTAATCGGGATCGTTCTCAATCAAATTGGTGTTTTTCGCAACCAAACCCAATCCGCGCCTCAACCTCCTGTAAGTCCGGCAAAAGAGATGGATCTGGAAGTGGGATTCAAAGGGATTTAATGCTTGATACCCAGCCTCAGTTAAAGGGCGATCGAGTCAAAACTTAAAACGGATTGGAACATACTACAGATTCTTAGTTACAATAAGTAACCCTAGAAGTTGATATTCGTAACAGTCCGATTAATGTTCATTGGCGAGAGAATGTGAAGCGGTTGGCTGAGTCTGTTAAGCACGAATAAAAGTTCAATTTTATGAAACCTGTTCTGAATAAAGGGCAACTGACAACATGGAAAAACGATCGGGGGTTTGGCTTCATTAAACCGGATGATGGCAGTAAAGAAGTTTTCTTGCATATCAGTGCGCTGAAGGAAGCAAGTCGTCGCCCAAAAGTCGGAGATACGATTTTGTACGAGCAAGTTGCTGAAACAGACGGGAAAGTACGTGCAACTAGAGCATCAATTCAAGGTGTTGCACCTCGAAATGAACCAACAAAGCAGAAACCACAGAAACGCGGTGTACTCAAAACAGTTTTTGGTATTGGGATTCTGGCTGTCATTGTGGTTCTTACAATGGAGTTTAGTCCTAGTCGTTCACCTTCTCCAATTACATCGATCGCAAAACCAGGATGTACTATCAAAGGCAACATCTCGATCGATAGAGGCAATAAGGTTTATCACCTTCCAGGCATGGAAGATTACGAATCAACAGTTATCGATCCAGCTAGCGGTGAGAGATGGTTTTGCACAGAGTCAGAGGCTAAAGCCAATGGTTGGCGTAAAGCACCGAGGTAGCCCCAGCATCCCAACAACCGCGCTGCACCGCAACGAATTGCTCAAGGAAGAAGCAAGAAGTTGATATCGCCGTTTTTGCTATGGTGGATTTACTTGAGCCCCCAATTAACGATGCAACTCTACGTCGAAAGCAAAAGAAAGAAAATTGACGTGATACGCAGCCAATATTCTCAAGCCCCGATTGTTGATATTACATCGAAAGCTGATCGACCTTGGATAAAGTTGAGTCCATTTTTGCCGTAAAGATTACACTGTTGACCTGGTTTCCCTCAGCTTCAAATCTCCCCATTCATCTGCATTTGATGCACCTTGTCCGCCAACTCTTGGCGGCTTTCCTTATCGAGTGCATCAATTGCCAGCATTCCCAAATACACTACTTCTTTCTGAGTTAGTCTGGTCGCTAGCGCTTGTTTTTGAATGACTTCCTTGATCGCGGAACTGACCGCGATCGCAGTATTAGTTTTAGCCACGAAGAATAATCAACTATTAATAACAACTTTCCTTGATGTTACCATCCTCAGTCCGATTAAGTACAATAATGTTTGACTAAGTACAGTTAATCATGCTATAGTGTAAAAAATACAAAAAAGCGATCGCCCCCGGTCTAGACAACTTAAGGGCGATCGACCTATTCCTCCAAAACCTCAACCAAATCCTCAATCATCACATCAAAAGTCCGAGCTAACTTCCGCAGCAAAGTAAAGTCAACCGTTGTCAGCCCTGGACAACGAGCATAATGCTTGACAGTGTTGTACATTACCCCAGAACGTTCTGAAACTTCCTTGAATGTCCAACCTTTCTCAGCAGCTAGTTCTCTGACTTTAATTCTTACTAAACCCATGCTTGAGAGTGGATGCAATTCTTAGGTTGGCTCACCATGATATCAGAAAATCCGTCAATATCGTGGCCGATCGACCTATTCCTCCAAAATCTCCACCAAATCCTCAATCATTACGTCAAACGTGCGAGCCAACCTGTGCAAGTAGGCAAAATTAACGGTTGTCATGCCTTGACATTGGGCGTAGTTTCTGATGGTGCTGTAACCAACGCCCGATCGATCGGAAACTTCCTTAAGTGTCCAGCCGTTCTGGGCAGCAAACTCCCGAATCCGCAACCTCACTAAGCCTTTGCTCATACTGACTTGACAAATGACAATCTGCTGTCGTTTAATATTAGATATCTTAAAAAGCGATCGCCTCTGGTCTGGACAACTAAGGGCGATCGCCTATTAAACCTAATGTGGACAGATAATCTCTGTCCTGCACATCTACAACAAAAAGATGTACACACCTACAATCAAGAGATGAGTCTATTATGATATCAGAAAATCCGGCAAAATCGCGGACGATCGACCTATTCCTCAATAATCTCCACCAAGTCCTCAATCATCACATCAAATGCCCGCGCTAACTTGTACAGGGCGGTAAAGTCAACCATTGATATTTCTGAACGACGAGCATAGCTGGTTATGGTGCTATAGATCACGCCCGATCGCTCAGCCACCTCCTTGAATGTCCAGCCCCTCTCGGCCGCTAGCTCTCGCACTTTAACTCTGACTAAACCCATGCTTGACAAATAATGCAGTTGCGTTTTAAGATAATTGCATCTAAAAAAGCGATCGCCTCTGGTCTGGACAACTAAAGGGCGATCGACCTATTCCTCCAAAACCTCAACCAAATCCTCAATCATCACATCAAAAGTCCGAGCTAACTTCCGCAGGCAAGTAAAGTCAACCATTGCCATTTCAGGACGACGAGCATAGCTTCTGACTGTGCTATAAATTACCCCGGAACGATCGGATACTTCCTTAAGCGTCCAGCCCTTCTCCGCCGCTAGTTCCCGAATTTTTAGCCTGACTAAACCCATGCTTGACAGTTGATGCAATTGCGTCGTACAATTTTATATGTAAAGAGCGATCGCCCCCCGGCCTGGAAAACTAAAGGGCGATCGTCTGTAAAACCTCATCTGGACAGATTATTTCTTTCTATCAAAAAGTGCATTTGCCATATCCAGAAGTCTACTAACCATATCCAGAGGTGTACTAGCCATGATATCAGAAACTCCGGCAAAATCGCGAACGATCGCAGAATCTAGAATAATTCATAAATCTCCTATCCTGCATCCGCTGGCGAGATTCGTTACAGAAGAAACAGTCGCACTGCTGTTCAATATCTCAGCAGACGAGATTTACCGGATCGAATGCTGTCGCTACATGGTGTACGTGCACGCCAAAGGCATCAGCCGCTTTGTCAGCTACGCCGATTTTCCCCCGATTTTAGCAGTAAAGCCGATCGCACCTCAAGATTTTGGCAGATGGTACAAACGCTGGAAAAGCAAGCAAGCACCAGCATTTTGGACTAAATTCTACACGTACAATTTCAAAAAAGCTGTTTCCGTTGACAGCTTGCTGGAGTGGGGCCAATTGGTAGCTACTGTTAAATCGGTCATTTCTGGGGCCGCGCTGCAACAGCTACGAGATGTCTATGCCCAAGAAAAAGATTTGATGGAGAAATTTTAAAGTGCGATCGCCCCGGCAACCAACTGCCAGAATGGGCCAAGGAAAAATTAAAATAAATGGCTAAGTGAGAAAATGGAGGTAGAAAATGGACAATCACCATGCCTAGAAAAATTCGCGAGTTAAAAGCTCAGATTAGCCGTGAGGGCTTTATTTATTTGCCAAAACGCGGAAAAGGCAGCCATGAGAGATGGCAGCATCCTTTGATTGGGAAGACATTAACAATTCCAGGCAAAGACGGAGATGATGTGCCACGCTATTTAGAGAAGCAGTTGGCAATATTGTTAGCCGAACTCGACGAGTTAAAGGAGGAAGATTCATGAATCGATACAGTATGATCGTCCAATGGTCTGACGAGGATCAACTTTTCCTCGTGACGATTCCAGAGTTTGCCGATCGCGTTGTCATGCCCTGTACCCACGGCCAAACCCGCGAAGAAGCCATCCGACATGGCGAAGAAGTGCTCGAAATGTATCTAGAAGCTTGGCAGGAAGAAGGTGAACCCATCCCCGCACCTAGCATTCTTCAAATCGCCTAGAAAACCTCATCCTCGATTCCCAGCCACCATTCCCCCAGATTCATTAAATCTTTGTGAATGTCTGTAAGTTCTGTCATATACTCTTCAGCAGAAATCTCTGATCGCCTTTCTTGTAATTTTTTCAGTCGCAGTTGCACCAACAGCCAAGGTTTGGAAATCCCATCGGTTGCTTCGATATATTTTGCTAGCTCTTTGCTGTCCATAGTTATTGGTTATTTGTTATTGGTTATATCGTTTCCGGTTGTATCGGAATGATTAAACCGCAGAGAACGCAGAGAACGCAGAGAAATCAGAGGAGAAGAGAGAGATATGAATAATTACGATGCCAACTGGCTTAATATTATAGGAGTTTTGAAACGGCTTTAAAAGCTCTGATTTTTCCCAGTCGGTTTCAACCGACTTGAGCTTTGAGCCTGGGGTTTCAACCCCAGGCGGACTAACGGACTGGCGGACTTTTCAGCTAAGATGCCTCCCAAAAACATCTTTTACCTATAATCCGAAGTCTGAATACTCTTCAACTTCGCAGCATATTTCATGCCGTATTCCGGGCGACAGAAGCGATCGATCTGAGACTCAAAGAAAGCCCGATTTGCCTTCAAATGCTTTGGATTCGGATCATCTAAAGGATACAAAAGAGCAGTCCGCAAAGCTTGAATCACCGCCGAAGTTACGCAATACATTGATCGCTGAAATGTCACCCCAATTTGATTGAGGATATCATCTTCGCCGCGACAGCGCTGTTTGTAGAAATCCTTCAAATAAGGCGGCAGGAAATGCAGCATATCTTGTGCTAGCAAAGTCGGCGGAATCCCCGCCGTACCTACGGGGAATTTGTCTGCATAAAGCACTCCGTAGTGGAAGTCTTTTTGGTCGTCAGGAACTTCTCTAGCTTGAGCGTTGTAAGATTTGGTGCCTCGGAATGGCGAAGTGCGATAAAATACAGCTTCCACGTAAGGTAACGCTGCTTCGTAAAGCCAAGTGAAACCTTTAGATTTGGGGATAATTTCGTACTTCTCGCCGTCGATGTAAACGTGGTGGTAAATCGGGCGTCCGGCGATGGCAAATATGCCATTTACTAAGAAATCCATCGCCTGCGGGACTGTGGTAACTTTCCCTTCGTCGTAAAGATCCGAAACTTCAAAAAACACCGGTGCCATTACTTCCCAGAATAAACCGAGATTGCTGTAATAAGACATTTGGCGGCACTGTTCTAAAAACATTTCTGGAAATGCTTTGTGCAGTGCCAGCATGAACGGGTCTTTTTTGAAGTAAGCTTTAATTGCCCGATCGGCATTAGCCTTATATTCGTCACTGTCCAAATAAGGATCGAATTGATTGGTTGGCACGTACAAGCCCCGGTGCCACAGCATCGCCCTCATGCACTCTTCCGCAAATTCCATGTTAATGCGATCGTGCCACAAATGGTGAAACAATCGCGGGAGTTTGCCAGTTTCTCCCTTTTCCATGAACTCCAAAAGTTCCGGGTGGGCGCTTCCAGTCCCCCGCCACACCCGCAAATCTGCACCGTCGCCCGAATAGTGATTTTGCAAGTCTAAATACTCCTGGGGCAAGAAGTATTTAAAGAAGGGAAGCGGGTGTAAAAATACCCGTTCGGCGATGTAAAGCAAATCCCGCCAGTAAAAGTCCATCGGCACCGCGTAAGCTTTCCAGATAGCGATGATTTGCATCAGATTTTCCGGCGTATCTGGAATCATCGCGCCGCCAGCTTCTAGCCTGTGAATTATTTCGGCAAATTCGTGTTTGGAAGGAGGTAGTTTAGTTGCTGGTTTATTAGGAGTTTGTACCATTGTTTCTTCCTTTGGTTGAGTGAAATTGAATATTTATCTACTTCCAGCCTCTGCCTATTGGTGAGAACTTAACGTAAAACCGATAGTCCCTAAGTCCGGCAGGGAATGAATTCCCTGCCTCACAGCTAAAGTCCTCTTAAGAGGACTAGAAAACTCATTAGTCCTCTTAAGAGGACTTTCGCTATTAGACAGGGAATTCATTCCCTGGCGGACTTCGTTTGTGTAGATGCGATTTCAATCGCTGACTTTTCCCCAGGATAGCTAATAGCAACTTGGGTATTTCTGTCAGCCGGCAGAGTGGCTACGATCGCATTTGTAGTAGATTCGCTCCACTTGAGCAGCCAAGCAGGTTGAATTCCCAACACAAAAATGATGCCCGCCAAAACCAGCGCCGGCATATTTTCAGCAAACGTAACTGGAGGGTAGTAAGCCGTGGCATTGTCCAACTTCCCAAAACAGGTGCGGTTGAGCAGAATCACAAAGTAAACTGCTGTTAAACCCGAAGCTAAAATGCAGAGTAAAGTGGGAATTGGAAAGATCGCGAAACTGCCTTGAAACACTAAAAATTCGGCAACAAAACCCACCAAGCCGGGAATTCCGGCGCTTGCCATGCCGCCCAAAACTAACAGGGAACTGGCAGTGGGTAAACCCCGCATCGGGTTCATCAAACCATTGAGCACGTCCAAATCCCGCGTGCCAACTTTGGTTTCGATGATGCCTACCAAATAAAATAGCAAAGCTAAAATTAAGCCGTGGCTTACCATTTGCCCGACTGCACCGATTAATGCCAGCTTCGTACCCGCGGCGCAGGCAACCAGGATGTAGCCCATATGCCCGATCGAACTATAGGCTACCATGCGTTTGATGTCTTTTTGGGCGATCGCGCTCAAAGCCCCGTACATCACGCTCACAGTTCCGATAATCGCTAAACCGGGAGCTATAATCGACCAAGTTTCGGGAAACATCTGCAAGCCAAACCGCACTAAACCGTAAGTTCCCAACTTCGCCAGAATCCCTCCCAGCAAAATTGCTGTTGCTGGCGAAGCTTCCACGTAAGCATCCGGTAGCCAAGTATGCAGCGGCACCAAAGGAATTTTAATTCCCAACCCAATTAGCAAAAGTGTGAGCAGGATTAACTGCAGATTTCTCGGCAATTCTTGAGTGGTAATCGCACTGTAATCGAAATTTAAAGAACCGCTCAGCCAAGCCACACCCAAAAATGCTGCCAGCACTAAAAGTCCCGAAACTGCCGTGTAGATCAAAAACTTCATGGCAGCGTATTCCCGCTGCTTTCCGCCCCAAATCGCAATCAATAGATAAAAAGGAATTAATTCTACTTCATAAAACAGTACAAACAGCAGCAAATTTTGAGACATCAAAGCTCCGGCAACACCCGCATTGATTAGCAAAATCAAAGCGTAGTAAAGCTGGGGGCGATCCATCTTTTCGCCAGTGCCGTAAATGACTAATAGCGTCAGCAAGGCACTTAAAACCAGCAGCGGCAAAGACAAGCCGTCAATGCCCAAATTGTAGCTCAAACCTAATTGCGGAATCCAAGGTAAATATTCTTGAAATTGCAGTCCCGCATGGGCGGGATCGAATTGAGTCAGCAGCCAGATATTCAACAGGAAAACAACAGCAGCAAAAGCTGAGGCAATGGAACGCAACCGCATCCCGTTGATGTTTCCGGGCAGAAACCCGACTACCGCAGCGCCCAACGCGGGCAACCAGAGCAAGGCACTAAGCATAATGTGTGAAGAGTGAAGAGTAATATCAATTCCGCTTGCACCGGAATGATTGTTGACGGTTGACGGTTGACGGTTGACAGTTAACTCGAATTTACTATTCCGATGCTAACTTATAGCCTTTCTCAGTAACATGAGGTACACGCTTGATAAGCGGCCTCCGTGGCCTCCGTGGCCTCCGTGGCCTCCGTGGGCATACCTCACTTTATTGAGAACTGCTGTATTTGATATTAACTATCAATTTGGCACGCTTTTATGGTTGATAATTTGAGAATTTAGAGCTCACTTTTTTCCCAAATTATAACTTTAAAATTGCATCAAGACTCAACCAGAATATTGACTGCACCCGTGTCTAAATCGTAATATCCACCCACAACTTTCAGTTTATTCTCCTCAATTAACTTAGAGATAACAGGAGATGCTTTCAACCTCTTAGCTTGCAGCACAACATTGGCTTTGCAGGCATTTTCTAGATGATCGCCTGCTTGGCCTTTCGAGCTTTCTACAGCCGGCTTAATGGCGTCGAGCAAACTGCCAATTTGACCCGGAACTTGAGCTCCTTTGATGGTTGCCTCTACCGCACCGCAACGTTTATGCCCGATTACCATCAGCACTTTTGCTCCCAATACCAGCGTGCCAAATTCCAGGCTGCCAATTTCTTCGGGAGTAGCAACATTTCCGGCCACGCGACACACAAATAAATCTCCCAATCCCTGATCGAAAATAATCTCCGAAGGAAAGCGGGAATCTGCACAGCCGAGAACAGCAGCAAAGGGTTTTTGAGATTTGGCAACTTCGACGAGGCGGGGTAAGTCTTGGTTGGGACTTTGGCGTTTTCTGTTAACAAAGCGCTTGTTCCCGTCCATTAACTTTTGCAGAGCTGCATCGGGAGTCGAGTCATTTTGAGCAATTGCTGGTTCGGGTGCAGCCAAATCAGCGCCTGCTCCTGCTGCAAGTATCCCTGTACCAATGGCTCCTGCGACAAATTTGAGGGAATTGCGTCGGGAAAGATTGAATTGTCTGTTGTTTGATGTCATTTATGTGCCTTATTTGAACGAGTTGGAAATCTTTGTTCAAGACTTCATGCTTTTAAGATTTTAGATTAAAACTGTCACCTAAAATCTTAAAATTTATATCTTTTTACCCGCCTACAATCAGCGACAGGCGAGCTAGCAGCGGCCAGCTTATCAGCAGTCCCAAAAGCGCAACTCCGAACAGAATTGTTAGGGCGTAAAACTGAGTTTGACCGTTAACGTTGTATTTGAGGCTTTGCCCGCCGAAAACCGTTGCAAAACCGATTAAATTTACGAAACCGTCAACAATATTGCGATCGATCCAAGAGATAACTTGAGCAACTAGACCGACTGCAAATATCACTGTTACTCGGTAAAGTTTGGCAGTGTAAAAGTCGTAAGCAAAAAAGTCTTGCAAAGCTTGAGAACCAATTCGCACCGGTTTTTCCCATTTTTCGTTCAGGTAAACAAATGCTCCGGCACCGATGCCGATCGCCGTTGACAAAACTAGCAGTCCAGTTGCGGTATAATTCAAACTTGCCCCCGGCAATAAATGCCACGCAGCCAGCAAGTGCGGAACGTGCAAAGTAAAGCCCATTAAAACAGTCATCGGCAAGATAAAAGGCCAGTGAACTTCCGGCGAGCGTTCGGTCATTTGCTTTGGTTTGCCGCCAAAAACTAAACCGAAGACGCGCATCAACCCAAAAGCAGTGACGCCGTTTACAAACAGCACTATTCCTAACAAGGAAGGATGAGTTTGCCAAAGCCCGGATGTGAAGTCTTCTAAAGCCCAGAAGCAGCCGAAGGGCGGCAGTCCCACCAATCCAGCGCTACCGACAATAAACGATATGGCCGATATCGGCCGCTTTGCCCACAAACCGCCGAGAGAGCGGACATCCTGAGTGATGCTGTTCCAAACTACCGAACCGATGCTCATCACCAGCAAACCCATTGCCAAGCTGTAGGCAAATATTAATGTCAGGGCTGTCTGGGCTTGTCCGGTGCCGACGGCGATAAATACTAAGCCCATGTAAGAGCTGACTATATAGGAAAGCGTGCGCTTGATGTCAATTTGGGCGATCGCAATTAATGAAGCACCAACCGCCGTCGCAGCGCCTACAATAATAGTTGTCTTCAGTCCGCTCGGCGACAAAGCAATCACCGGCTGCAACTTAATCAATATCCAAGCACCAGTTTCGACAACTACGGTGTTCCGCAAAATCGTCGCCGGCAGCGGGCCTTCCATCGCCTCATCCAGCCACAGGTGCAAGGGAAACTGAGCGCACTTACCCATCGGCCCGGCAATCAAAGCCAAGCTCAACAGCGTCGCTACAGTAGGGTCAAGCTTTGCAGTCTGAGCCCAAACAGCCAACTCGTCAAAATTCCAAGTTCCAGCCAGTGGCAGAATTGCGACTACTCCCATCAGCAGGAATAAATCTCCCACCCGCTTTGTTAAGAAAGCGTCGCGGGCTCCTGTCACCACCAAAGACTGATTGAACCACAGCCCGACTAGCAGGTAAGTACCCAAAGTCAGAACTTCCAAAATCATGTAGCTGAAGAACAGGGAATTGCACAGTACCAAGCCGCACATCCCCGCTTCAAACAGCCCCATCAGGGAAAACAATCTCGCCCAGCCCCAGTCCATTTCCATGTAACCGAAAGCATAAATCTGCGCCAGCAAGTTCAGTCCGGTAATCAAAACTGTCGCGCCGACGGTGACAGTAGAGATTTCTACGGGAATGGTTAAGTCTAAACCTGCTACATTCAGCCAGGGAATTAACTGGTGTTGTGCCGGTTGGTTCCAGATAGCTGTCAGGGCTATGACGCCGTGTAAGAAAGCGAACAAGGTTAAGATGGCGTTCACGTAACCGGATGGTCTTGGCCCCGTGCGACGGGTAATTGCCGGAAACCACAGCATCGACAGAACTCCGCCGATGAGTGGATAGCAAGGTATAAACCAAACGGTCTGGAGTAAGATTTGAGCCATTGGCATTACTTGTAAAGGTTACAAAAATTTAAAATTATGAGAATAATTCCCAACGCGCTGACGACAGCAGTGAAAAGCCCGAAGGCAGAAGTAAAGAAAATTTTGGGGTTTGCCTCTGAGTTTCTTCTCCTCGTCAAACCGAGCGCTTCAGAATAGACTTATTAATTTTATATTAAGTATTGCGTTAAATTTTCATATTTCGGATTCAGCTTATTTATCTGTACTGATAAACTATACTTATATGTATATAAGGGCGGATTGTGTACAAACGAATATTTGTCGATCGCAAGTGCGATCGCACAATAATTTATTGCTCTAAAATATTAAAACCGATTAAAACCGCTCAATCTGCCAAGCTGATTCTGGAAGTTTGGCTTGGCGCTGTCCCATCGACCTTGCCCTAACATTCACTAGACCGATCGGCGTATTAAACAAATCTACCATATCGGCTTGGGCCATCGCACTTTTGGCCGCTGCCACCGGAAATTCCTTTAACAGCCACCTAGCCAGCCGGTAAAAATATTCCCCTGTGGTGAATTCTCGCATCAAATCGACACCGTAGAGTTCGTGCAAATATTTATTAGATTCGCCGTACCGATACCATTGACTTTGCAACTGTTTTATTGTAGAACGGTGGCGGTGTCGGACGATCGCATTTTCGGCAAAATACATTTTATAGGATGTTTCCCGCAAAATCCGCCAGCATAAGTCCGCATCGCCACCGCTGGTGAGATGCGGGCGAAACAAACCTACTGTTTCTAAAACTTGTTTGCGTACAGCTAAATTGGCTGTTTGGCCGTAAGCACAAAAAGGGTGAGCGAGTGTATGTTTTTGAGATAAAGTATTTTGGCGATCGGCGTGTTGTTCTAAAATAGTTTTACCGGGCAATGCGAGTATTTCCCCAGCGCTAATTCCTACTTCTAAGTCAACAAATGGTTTAACTAAATTTTCCAGCCAGTCAGATTCCGGGCGACAGTCTGCATCGGTAAATGCAATGATTTCGCCTGTTGATGCGCGAATTCCTTGATTGCGGGCGGCATAGGAACTTTGAATCTGGTTTTCGGTGAGGTGGCGAATGGTTATTTGATCCAACTTAGCTGCTGTTTGGAGGATGGTTGAAGTGCGATCGCGACTGTTATTGTCTACTAAGAGATATTCTACACTGGCGATCGGATAAGTTTGCGATCGCAGGCACTCGATCAACTCCGGCAAATCCATCTCGCCGTTGTAAACTGGCACAACCACCGAAACTTGCGGTAAAAACCCGTCACTGTTCATTAAATTCTTGTGGAACAGGCCGGAAAGCCTGTTGCTTCAGAAAAACAAGTTTTATACCAGTTTACCTTATTTAACAATTTCTACTGCCGTTCCCTTCTGCACAAACCCATACAACTCCTCAACATCCTTATTTTCCAGCGAAACGCAGCCCAAAGTCCAGTTCGATCGATATTTTATTATATTATCCGAATTAGGAGGAACGCCGTGAATCCCGATTTCGCTGCCCACGCTATCGCCCCAGCCAATTGTACCATTTTGCTTAGCTTTTATATGTTTTCGCCAAGATTGTTTAGTTGGATAATCCAGCCACAGAAACTTTGACCAACTTTCGTGAGGATACATATCTTTAATCCTAAAAACACCTTCCGGCGTCCGCAAATCCCCTGCTTTTAATTTATCACCTGCGGGATTGCCACCAAATACTACAGGATAAGATTTTACTGGCTTTTTGCTATCGTATACAGTCAGCCTGTATTTTGATTTTTCAACTAGGATGGAAATTCTGTTTTTATCTAACTTATCTGGTTCGCCTAAAATGTGTCTTAGCGGCTTGTCGTAGTTTAATAAATTATCGGGCGGGAATTGGGTATGCAAAATATTTAAATCATCAGCCGGACAGTTATTTAAGCAGAAAACGTCTAAAATGTAGGGAATTGGAACAGCATAACCCAGCCTAACGAGGTTCCAGTAAAAAACTAAGCTAGCAGCCAGCAATAGAAGGCTTGTAGATGAAACAGTTCTTCCAATATTGCCCCTGATTTTTTTTATTTCCATTGCATTAACTAGGGATATTATAGATTGTTCGGCGGTTGAAACTGCTACTTACTACAGAAACGAAGTCCCTCTCTAAGAGACTAAGAAATGTGGAACAGTCCAAAAGCGTGTTGCTTTAGCTTTAAACGGGCAAGATGCCTGTTCCACAACTGCATTGAGTTATTGTGGAACAGGCATCTTGCCTGTTTCTTTCCCTTAAACAGGCAAGATGCCTGTTCCACAACTGCATTGAGTTATTGTGGAACAGGCATCTTGCCTGTTTCTTTGAAATAGGAGAAAATATCTCTTGCATCCCCTGCACAATCCGTTACCAAATCCGCGGTTAACTGTTGCTAGTAAACATCAAAATCATTAACACTAACACCCCGTTTGTTAAATAAAAGATGCCAACAACCTGAGTTTCCAACCAGCCGCACAACTCTAAATGATGGTGCAGTGGAGCCATTCTTAACAGACGCTTGCCGATGCCATCCGGGCCTTTTGTAGCTTTGTAATAACCTACTTGAGCAATTACTGACAGCGTTTCAATAAAGAAAATCCCGCTGATAATTAATAATATCCAAAGGCTATTTGTTAATAAAGCTACCGCACCCAACGCACCGCCCAAAGCTAAAGCACCTGTATCGCCCATAAACACCTTGGCTGGATTGCGGTTGTGTGCTAAGAAACCGAAACAACTGCCGCTGATGCAAGCGCAAAATATCATTAATTCTGGCGAAGTTGAGGCTACAGATGCGCCCAATCCCAAAAGTGCGATCGCCCCCAAACCTCCCATCAACCCGTCAACACCATCGGTAATATTAGTAGCATTGCTTTCGGCAACTAGCACAAAACCCGCCAGCGGCCAGAACAGCAAACCTAATGGCAATACCCAACCGAAAGGCAAAGCAACATTCGTAGAAATTGCTGGTTGATGAAACATCAGCCACAGACAAAATAGAGCAGCAAAACTTATTTGCAAAGCCAATTTCATCCGAGGTGAAATACCTTTGTTCGACTTGCGTCGCAGAATTTGCCAGTCATCAATCCAGCCAATGAAACCGTAAGCTAAAGTTAAAGCCGATACGGCAACAACATCTGAGTTAAACTTAGACCAAAGTAAAGCGACTGCTACCCCAGCAGGTATAAAAAAGATGCCTCCCATTGTCGGCGTTCCCGCTTTTTTCAAATGGGCTTGGGGGCCGTCTTCGCGAATTATTTGTCCTGCTTTTAGTTGCTGGAGTAGGGGTACAACTGCATAGCCCAACCCCGACGCAACTAAAGCACAAACAATTAGCGGCATAAATAGCGATGCAGGTAAATTCAAAAATCTATCCGCTGCTACATCTAAACCGATCGCTACAGTGCCTAGCCCCAAACCCAGCAGCAGGAATAAATTCCTGCCCGTAAGTTTGAAAGGCAGACTAAAAGGGATTTTCTCATCCAAAAAGTTATCCATAACACTCCTCACCACACACTATTTGAGAATAAGCAATTGACAATGGGGAATAGGGTGCGATACAGGAGATTGAGAAATCTCTTAGTTTTTCTTCCCTGTTTCCGGTTGATTTCTTCACCCTTTTACCCGTTATTCTTCGCCTACACTCACATCCTCTTCTACTTCCTCTTCTAAATCATCGTAAGGACTGTCGTCAACTGCCATAAGTTCCGAAATTTCTTCTTCGTGCAGATAGTCGGGTTCTTGGACATCCCTTGCTAACAGGCGATTGTTAGATTCCAACCAGTCTAAAAGAGAAGATTGCTGTTTTAATGGAATTACATCCGCAGGTAAATGGCGAGGAATTTGACGCAGAGATGGGTTGTACATGATTATTGGTTTTTAAAGACAAAGACGCGATCGAGTAGAGGTAACGTTTTGCCGACGAACTGCTCCTTTGATCAAGCACTTGCAAATCGGGCATTTAGCAAGGCTAAAGCATTATACCACAGGCACTGTTTGGTTCCGGATCGGGATAAGATGGGAGACCGAAAAGGCGATCGCCCCCAAGCATGGGCATGAGGATAACACTAAAATCCGCTCTTGCCAATCCTTCTTTAGCCGTAAGCATTGTAATCTAAGACGATCGTCTTTAAGATATCGCGGGACAAGTGGCGATCGTATTCTGCAAGCTTCGCTAACGGCAAGGGTTTGATTCACAACAGTCTCCTGGTTTTTCATCAAAGCCTGAGCTCGAATGCCGTCTGGCTTCTTCAGTCAACTCTCAAGCAATAAATCTCAGAATGGATATAACGGCAGCGGTTTTATACAACAAAGAGGGCTACGACACCGGAGGGCAAAAACTTCTGGGGCGTCATTCAGCCGGAGAAGGGTTTCTCAAAAGCTTAGTCCAACACGGAACCGCTGACTCTCTCTACTGTTACGCCGACAGCAAAACAACCTTTAAGGAGTTTTGTTCGCACATCCAACCTTGGCTGCAAAAACCTCGGAAAGTCCGCTGGATTCCCACAGAACGACCGGATTTGCTATCTCAACCGGGCACAATTTACCGACCCGATCCGCTTCTGTCGCAGATGGTTTGGGCGCGCAGATTTGTCGATCAGCGGGCCTACAGCGTTTGCGGCGTTACTCACACGATCGGTACAAAATACATCATGGGGGCGATCGGCGATTTGATAACCGCACCCATGCAGCCTTGGGACGCCCTGATCTGCACCTCTGAAGCGGTGAAAACAGCAGTAGAAGGAGTTATGAGGGAGTGGTCTGAATATTTAGCCCAGCGCAACGGCGGTAAACCGGAAATTTTAGTCAAATTGCCGGTTATTCCCCTAGGAGTGGATTGCAGCGCGTTTCCGCAGGGTGTGGAAGCAGTTAATAGTCGCCGCCAACTGCGACAAGAACTCGGCATTTCTCCCGAAGATATAGTTGTGTTATTTGTCGGTCGATTGATTTTTTCTGCAAAAGCTCATCCGGTACCGATGTACATCGCCCTAGAGGGCGCCGCACAACAGACAAAAGCCAAAATCCACTTAATTCAAGCAGGTTGGATCGAAGATCCGAGAGAAGAACCCGACTTTAAAAATAGCGCGCAAATCTTTTGTCCCTCCGTGAATGCTATTTTTTTAGATGGGAGAAAGCCGGAAATTAGAATAAATATTTGGTCGGCCGCCGACATTTTCATTTCGCTTTCGGACAACGTTCAAGAATCCTTTGGGCTGACGCCAATTGAAGCAATGGCAAACGGACTGCCGGCCATAGTCTCCGATTGGAACGGATACAAAGAATCTGTACGCCACGAAATAGACGGCTTCCGCATTCCCACACTCATCCCGCCCCCCGAATCTTGTTTAGATTTAGCGCTAAATTATCTTGACGACAGCTTAAATTGGCCGACTTACATGGGTCACACTTCTCTCGCGACAGCAGTTGACATTGATGCTTGCACTCTGGCGTTGTGTCAATTAATTGAAAACCCCGAATTGAGAAAGCGGATGGGGGAAAATGCCCGACAAAGGGCGAGGGAAATTTATGATTGGAAAGTAGTAATTGCTGCTTACGAACAATTGTGGCGGGAATTAGCAGAAATTCGCCTTGCGGCACCGGAGTCAGCACCTTTAAAACCTGGGAAGCCGCCTTATCCCCTAGGCGACGATCCGTTTCGGGTATTGGGCCATTATGCGACTAGAAGTTTAAGCAATGAGATGATGCTGAGTCTGGGTGCGATCGCCACACCAGAACTTTTAAAGCAGGTACAGACAATTAGGTTTACCAGTTTTGGTGAGGATAGGAGAATATCTGTTAGCATTCAGATGGAGATATTGGAGATAATTAAGCAGGAAGGTGCGATCGGCGTGGGGGAACTTATCCGACGCTACGTTAAAAACGAGCAAGAATTAGCCGACCTGTATCGGACTTTGCTTTATTTGGTGAAATTTGATATCTTAGTAATTAGTTGTTAAGCTGTCACGCATTTAAATTGCATATTCAGGGCGGGCGAGACGCCCACCCCACAAGAATTATATTGTTTTTTGACATTCTATTTAAATGCACAACAGCTTAATACTCTGCGGACTCGGCGATTAATATCGCTACTACACAAAATTTCCTCCCTCTCGCTTGAGACTGAAGAAAAGAGCGGTCTCACTTTTGCCTCACCTTCGATAATTAATCCGTGTATTCGTGTCAAAATCCGTGTTCTTCCTTCTTAAAAAATCATGCTTAGAAAATCTGCACTCTTAGAGATAATTGCTGGTAAGAATCGAGGTTTGCTGGCGACTCCCAGCGACAAACAAGCGATTTTAAGTGCGATCGCCCAATTGGAAGATTACAACCCCACGCCTCGCCCTGTCGAAGCTGCAGAGCTTTTAAATGGTGATTGGCGGTTATTGTACACCACCAGCCGCGAACTGCTGAATCTGGACAGTTTTCCCTTGGTCAAATTAGGTCAAATTTATCAATCTATCCGCGTCAAAGAATCTAAAATTTACAACATTGGCGAACTTTACGGCTTGCCTTATTTGGAAGGAATTGTCAGTGTGGCGGCGAGATTTGAGCCAACTTCCGAACGGCGAGTGCAGGTGAAGTTTGAGCGGTCTATAGTAGGTTTAAGCAGGTTGATTGGCTATGAATATCCGGGGAAGTTTATCGATGAGATTGAGTCGGGGAAAAAGTTCGCGGCTGTAGATTTTGGGCTGGATACTCGCGAACAGCAGGGATGGCTGGATATTACTTATTTGGATAAAGATTTGCGGATTGGACGGGGGAATAAAGACAGTGTTTTTGTCTTGACAAAAGAGTGATTTGTTATTATTTGATATCGGGGCGGGTTTTACGAAAAATCTCAGCCTAAGACCCACAATCTTTTAAACCCGCCCCGACCTAATTGCCAAGTTATTATTTGATATCGGGGCGGGTTTTACGAAAAATCTCAGCCTAAGACCCACAATCTCAAAAACCCGCCCCGACCTAATTACCAAGTTATTATTTGATGTAGGGGCGGGTTTTACGAAAAATCTCAGCCTAAGACCCACAATCTCAAAAACCCGCCCCGACCTAATTGCAAAGCCCACAGTTTCATAAACCTGATCCTACAGGTAGATGGGGATTTGCCGTTGGGTGGGGGCGGGTTTAAAAGATGATCGATTTTAGACAATTATTTTCTGTAAAACCCGCCCCTACAATACTTTACATTCTCTAATAAATCCAGAGGATTCTTACTCTGTCAGTTTTGTCTGTTCTTTCTTTTCCGTCGGCATTGACTTTCTGACAGCTAGCATCAACTCCGCTTCGCTACATCGATACAAATCTCGCATTCGGAATACTTGCCAAACTTCCATCTTTGGCAAGGTTCGGCTTTTTTCCCAGTTGCGAATTGAAGACTCCGCGCATTCTAGTTCCCGTGCTACGTCTAAGATTGTCAGCCCTGCACGTTCTCTCAAGGCTCTCAAATCCATAGCTGAATAAACCTTTCAATATAGCAAGTGTGAATATTTAGCGCCAAGTATTGACACATGAGGTGAGTTTGGTGTTTAATCATAGTAGTAGAGGCGTTAGTCGATTTCCGGCAAGAGACTTACTAACGCCCTTTCCTGTAGTCCATAGAGGATACTAAACCATCATGCCACAAAACGGTTATCAACAGGGATTCGCTGCGAATCCTGGGGCGATCGCGTACCAAAAACGCCTTTACCCTTGGGCGATCGCCAAACTCATGCCCAGTATGCAGCGGGCGATTGTGGGGCGATTTCGCAGTCGATCGGATGCTGACGGGCACTTGCTGTGTCTGCGCCAACTGATGCCTCAAGCAACGCTTGTCGTAGTCTTTGACTTGCAGCCAGATTTAGAAGTACCAATTGCGGCGCCCACAGCAATTCGATAAGCACAAGGATTGCGATCGCCATTTGTAGGGGCGGTGCCCCCGTGCCCGCCCCTTCGTCTGACTTCAAGTCGATCTTTCTTGTATTTTCCTTCTTCCTTTTTAAGAATGACTCAGACTCGATAATTCATTCGTGTATCCGTGTAGTGCCTTCCTTCTTCCTTTGGCTATAAATAGCGACTTAAGTTAGGATAATTTTATCCTCAATTTGCTTTTAAATCATGACTTCTACAACTGTAAAATTCATCTTGCCTCAAGTGGGTGAAATTCCTCAATGGCAAGCCGCGACATGGGAAGATTATGTAGCAGCCTGCGAAGATCCATCTTTGGAGGAAGCCAGAATATTTTTTTATGAAGGATATCTTTGGATAGACATGGGTAATGAAGGGCCTCAGCACGCCAGATTTAACGATCTGTTTACTATCATATTTTTCGTGTGGTTTACTACCAAAATAGGACAAACTTTTGATTCTCTCAGCGGTTGTGTAATTGAGAAACCTAAAGTGGGAGCGGGTGCACCAGATAAAGTTTTATACATCGGCGGAGATTTCCACCAATGGCAAAAAGGGGAACCTCGCCGAATTAATCTGAATCAGTCGCGAGTTCCCGATTTAGTCGGGGAGATAGCCGATACTACTTTGGCCAGCGATTTAGATGAAAAGAAGCGGCTTTATGCTGCTTTGGGAATTCCTGAGTATTGGGTAGTAGATATTAAGGGCGAGAGAGTTTTGGCATTTCGCTTGCAGGAAAACGGGAAATATCATGAATGCGAAATTTCCGGTGCGCTTGAGGGATTGCCAATTGCTTTGCTGTCGGATACTTTGAAACTTTTGGGTGAGGGAAATGGGACGGCGGCGATGTGGTTTGCTCAACAAATTGGGAAGTTGTAGAGAGGTTGGCGAAAAGTGCGTTAGCGAAGCCCTCGAAGAGGATCGCAGGCGATTCACAATAATTTTTTCAAGCTCGACTTTAGGGCAGCCACAATCTCTGAGAATGTTGATATTTGTGCTAAGCTAATCTACAAAAGATGTCACGATCGTGCAGTAACCTTTCTGTGATTTAAAGGAGCAAGTCAATGAATATTGTCTTAAAGCCGGAATACGAAGAGTTTATTCGATCGCAAATTCAAAGCGGAAAATATGGCAGCGCTGAAGAACTAATTGGAGAAGCGATCGCACTTTTAAGAGAACGAAAACAACGCATCGAAGAACTCCGCCAGAAAATAGCAGTGGGAACTGCACAAATTGCTAAGGGACAAGTGACAGATGGAGAAATTGTGTTTGCCAAAATTCAAGAAAAGATCGATCGAAGAGAACAGTCAGGGGCATGAACAGTTATACATTTTCAGATGAAGCCGTCCGAGACTTGAATGAGATTTGTGAGTACATTGCTGGCAATAGTTCCAGGGCAGCCAGCGAGCTTTTTGATGCAATTCGTCAAAAATGTAAACTTGTCGCCGAATTTCCCAATATGGGCAAACGCTATGAGAGGTTATCCCCCAACTTGCGCGGATTTATTGTTAGGGATTATTTAATTTTTTATTACCCGAGATCGGACGGGATTGATATTGCTCGCGTTCTGCGGGGCGATCGAGACTTGGAATTATTGTTTTTAGAGTTAGGGGAAGATTAATTAGCGTTGGATCGATCTGAACGGGCGATCGCACTTGTAAAAAAGGGCGATCGCGCTTAATGCTTCTCAATTTTTTGCACACTTTTAGCTGAAATAATAACATATAATAAAAATATATCTGCCCTGTTAATCTGCCATGAATGTACAATCTGTTTCGCGTTATGTCGCACGTCACCCTGAAATTTTGCAAAGCGAACCAATTATCGCAGGAACCAGGACTTCCGTTCGGGCGATCGTTGAATTGTGGCGTTTGGGTGTTACTCCTGAAGAAATCCCCATGCACTTACCTCACCTGAAATTAGCTCAAATTTTTGACGCGCTGAGCTTTTATTTGGATAACCAGGAAGAAATAAATACTTATATTGAGCGCAATCGAATTCCTGAAGAATTGATTCATCCTGCTGTTAAAGCTGCAATGAGAAAGCCGTGAAACTGTTTGCAACTATTTATACAGATGAAGATGTTTCAAGGCTTGTAGCTACTTTACTGCTGGCTAGAGGGTTCGATGTGACGACAACCAGCGAACAGGGAATGCTGAGTAAATCCGATAGCCAACAATTAGCTTACGCAGCATCTATGGAGCGATGTTTGCTCACCCATAATCGCGTAGACTTTGAGCGACTGCATCTAGATTATATGACAGAAGGAAAACAACATTCGGGGATTATTGTGATACCTCAAAAGAACGCCTATGAGATTGCTCAACGGGTTGCCATTTTATTAAATACCCTAACGGCTGATGAAATCGCTAATCAGCTTTTATATGTATAAAGCGATCGCACTTGGGAAAGCAAAGGGCGATTCCCTACGGGATAGCTACGCACGCGCGTACTCTCCTCCAAAAATGCGATCGCCCTAATTTATCTGCGTTTATCTCCGTCCATCTGCCGACATCTGCGGTTAAAAAAAAATCTCTACCCCTTACAATCATAAAAAATATAAAATCTAAAATCATAAAAAAATGCTCCGACTATCCCAAACCCAACTCAAAATTCTCGAAGAATGCCCCCGCAAATTCCAACACAGCTACCTCGAACTACTCGCCACCACCGCATCCCCAGAACACAAAGAAAAACTCACATGGGGAAGCCACTTTCACCTATTAATGCAGCAGCGAGAACTCGGACTTCCCATTGAATTCATCATCCAACAAGACCCCGAACTGGGACGCTGTGTGGCAGCATTTATCAACACCGCACCCGAACTTTTCGCTAATTCAGAAAATAGCGATCGCATTTTCCGCCAAGCCGAACACCCCCGCACCCTAATTTTCCAAGACTACCTATTCACCGTTATCTATGACTTGCTAATAGCAGAACCAAACGCCGCGCAAATTCTCGACTGGAAAACCTATCCCCGCCCTCAAAAATCAAAATGGATAGCCGAAAGTTGGCAAACTCGCCTCTATTTATATGTTTTAGTAGAAACCAGCGACTATTCCCCCGAACAAGTTTCCATGACATACTGGTTCGTACAATTGCAAGGAGAAGAACCGCCGCAAAAACTCACGTTTTATTACAACCAAACAGAACACGATCGCACAAAACAAGATTTAACCCACCTATTGCACCAGCTAAGCGAGTGGCGACAGCGCTATACCGAAGGCGGCGAATTCTTACCCCAAGTAGAAATTAGTTCCAATCTTTGCGATTCCTGTCAATTTGCAACTCGCTGCAACCGCACAACAGACAACACAGCTTCCTCATCCAATCTTTCCGCAGAAACTCCCACAGATTGGCTGCCAAATCTTGCTATCATTGAGGAAATGTCTATTTAATTCAAATCTTTTACTATGCCAACTATTAGTCCCCGGTGGGGGCGGGTTTATAGATATTGTGGATGTGAATGAAAGATTGTTGGTGAACCCGCCCCTACAGGAATTAATGAAATAACTTATGACAGAACTACTTCAAAATTTGCCAACTCAACCCCTATCCCAACCCCCAGCTTGGCTGATCCAAGCTGTCAGGAACCATGCACCAGAACTCCCCGGAAACTATGCCGCCGCACTTCTCTGGTATAGAGGAATTCACAACCCCGAACAAATACCAGGTTTCTTAAACCCCCAACTTTACCAACCAGCAAGTCCCTTTGAATTCGGGCTAGAAATGAACTGGGCGATAGAAAGAATCCAGCAAGCACGAAACAGCGCAGAAAAAGTTGCAATTTGGGGAGACTTCGACGCCGACGGCATTACCTCAACCTCTGTTTTGTGGGATGGACTGGGAGAATTTTTTACTCAAAACGACCAACTAACTTATTACATTCCCAACCGATTAACCGAATCTCACGGACTCAATATCACAGGAATAGATGCCTTAGCAAAAGCGGGAATTAGCTTAATTATTACCTGCGATACAGGCAGTACAAACATCGCCGAAATCGAATATGCCACCAGCTTAAACATCGATACAATTGTCACCGACCATCATACATTACCAGACGATCGCCCGCCAGCTACAGCCATTATCAATCCCCGCTACTTTCCCCCAAGCCACCAACTATTTAACCTTTCAGGAGTGGGAGTAGCTTATAAATTAGTTGAAGCATTATATGACACATTACCGGATATTCCGCAGCGCCCGATCGCAGATTTATTAGAATTAGTAGCGATCGGCTTAATTGCCGATTTAGTCCAACTTACAGGAGACAGCCGCTACCTAGCACAAATCGGCATCCAACAACTGCAAAAACAAATCGCAAATCCCACCCGCCCGGGAGTTGCAAAATTGCTCGAACTGTGCAAAAGATCGGGCGATCGCCCAACCGACATATCCTTCGGGCTCGGCCCCCGAATCAACGCCGTCAGCCGCATTCAAGGTGACGCCAGCTTCTGCGTAGAACTCCTCACCAGCCGCGACAAAAAACGCTGCGAAGAACTAGCAAATTTAACCGAAATTGCCAACTCCCGGCGCAAATCTTTACAAAAAGATGTTGCCAAAGATGCCGCCGCCAAATTAGCCAAACTCGACCTCTCAACTACTAGCGTCATCGTCCTCAGCGACCCCCAATGGCCCGTAGGAGTATTAGGATTAGTAGCGGGACAAATCGCCCAAGAATACGGCCGTCCCGTGATTTTATTCAGCACAGAAGGAAGCGAAGAAATTAAGGAAAATTCCCAGGAAACCCAATTGACCTCTTTCTTAGATTCAGAATCAAAAACACTTTCCCCATCCAAAATTGCTAGGGGTTCGGCGCGTTCCGCCAATCAAATTGACCTTTACCAATTAGTCAAAGACCAAGCGCATTTATTGGACAGATTTGGTGGTCATCCCTTCGCCGCCGGATTGAGTCTCCCTGTTGAAAATATCCCCCTATTTACCGATGCGGTAAATCAGCAACTGCGACAACAATACAGTACAGATAGTTTAACAGCCGCCCCAGTTCAAGCAGACCTAAAAATTACTGTCTCCGAATTAGGCAAAGACTTATTTCAAGAACTAAAATTGCTCGAACCGTGCGGTATGGGCAACCCCGCACCCAAATTGCTGATTGAAAACTGCTGGTTTGACAATCTGTGGAATCAAAAAATCAAAGACTTGAAAGGGCAAAAAGTAGAATATCTTAAAACAGAATTTACAATTAGGGATGAATCTAGCGATACTGGATTTCCCGGCCTTTGGTGGGGACATAATCAAAATGAAGTTCCCCAAGGTCGCTGCGATGTCACCGTTGAACTAGATTTTAATACTTACAAATCGCGGTATGAAGTGCGCCTCGTAGCAGTGCGGGAACGCACGGCAGACAACCCAATCAATTCCCCGACTAAAATAGATTGGATCGTAGACTGGCGCAATAGAAATAATGAGGAAGAGTTGTTAGCAGCCAGCACAAACTTAGAATCTCCAATGCCGATCGACAATCTAGTTTACAATTCCGAAATGGTCGATCGCGAAAACTCGATCGTCCTCAAAGAATGCCCCGCAAGCTGGGACGAACTGCGGATCTGGTTTAGGCAAGCACAGCACACTCAGAAAAAACTCGCGATCGCCTACACATTACCCCCACTCGTACCCCCACAGCAAATCTGCCAACAGCTAATCGGCATCGCCAAATACCTCAGCCGCACCAAAAAACCCGTCACCAGACAGCAACTCCGCCAGAAACTCGGCATCAGCGACACATCCTTGCAACTAGGGTTCAAAACCCTAACATATCTCGGTTTTAAAATCAATTATCGCGATCGAGCTTTCCACATCACCAGACAACCCGAAACCGCACAGCAGCAAGACGCGCCCGATCAAATCCCCAAATCCTTATTAGATAGCCAATCCATCCAATCCTCCGTGCCAAATTCCCCCATCGCCGCCCGTTTTGCAGCGCAATTCCTAGCAGCAGTCTCCGAAGAACAATTCCGGCGGAAATATTTCTGTGAAGTACCCCTTTCCACCATTGTGTCGATCGCCCGAGAAACCGTTTTCCAAGAAGATTCTACAGCAAATCCCTTCTAACTGAGATATTGGACTATTCTCAAGAACAGGCAAGATGCCTGTTCCACAAGAAAATTCACTCTTTGTGGAACAGGCATCTTGCCTGTTCATAAAAAGCTTATTGAGAATGGTGGAACACATGAGTTCTAACTGAGATATTGCACCATTGTTAAGAACGGGCTCTTCGGCCCGTTCCACTCATGAGATAACTTTTATTGTCGGGCCCGCACGCTGTTACCACCGGTGGGGCTGGCTTTTGGGGCCCTGAAGCGAGAGAAGTTGTTGTAGATGTGGCTTAAGAGGCCTATTCCTGACACGGATGCAACATCTCAGTTCTAAGAAATATCTTACTTCTGAATTCATCCCGATAAAATAAGGCATAGGGCAATGGGAGTTATCCGTTGCGAGTCAGACCCAAAACTCATAACTCCTAACTCACAGGCCACAACCCAAAACTCCCCACCGCCAAACTCGATCGCCCATATCCAATTTAAAACCCCTATGCTTCTCTGTCCCCGCTGCCAATTTGAAAATCCCAATCCAAACAAGTTTTGTCAACAATGCGGAAATTCCCTAATTTACAAACCTTGCCACGAATGCGGTGCCCAAGTCGCTTTTAGCGCCGCATTATGTCAGAATTGCGGCGTCGCAACAGGTCAAGTGTGGCGGGCCATTATCTGCGGTCGATCGAATTTTCCAGCAGTCGAGGCAGACGAGTCAACCCTACCCCCAGCCGAGTTTCCCCAAAAACCAGAGATGGTTCCAGAAATCCCATCGCGCCAAAACTCTCCTGAACCAATCACAGACGCCATTAAAACCGAAATAACCACCCCAGCCGAACCCCCAATAGCAGTCGCATCAACTTCTCCACAGCCAAGCGACGGCGAATTCAGCAGCACAGAAAGTGACCCTGTGGTAGCCGTGGGGGCGATCGCACCAGCATCCTTTCAAACAACAGAAAAAAGCTCTACTACAGCACCAGAGCGCGAAATAACCCCATCTGAACACCATTTTACAACCGCACCACAGCCTCAACAAATCCAGGAAGCAACAGAGAACCCCGACAGCCCAAACATAGCTGACATCTCCCCCCAATCTCCACAATTCCCCGTCCCCAATTCAGAATATTTAATCCCTTCCCAGCAAGCAGGAGCTTATTTAGACACTCAGCAGCGCTACCAACTCCTAGAAACCGTGCCGCCGAGAAAACGCTCAGACACAGTAGAAGTAACAGTATTGGACTGTCAGCCGCTGGAAATGTCACCCCTCAAAGCCATGCTAGCAGCCAACTCTGCCAGCGTCGCCAGACGAACATCCCCCTATAGCGCAGCAATCAAACGCGGAGAAAATTCAACCAATTCCGCCTTAGCAGAGCTTTGCCAAGGCATAGCTGAACCTTATCTGGCACTCCGGTGGCAATTCTCTCAAAACCTGCCAGTCATTCACGATAGCTGGTCAGACAACGAACAGGCAGTGCTGCTGCTAGAAGACTGCTCCCAATGGCCGCTGCTGGTAGAACGCTGGAGTCAACCCGAAACTTCCACCCAGCAAATTTTATACTGGCTACACGAAATGACAGAACTGTGGGCTGCCCTAGAACCCTGGCGCTGTCGGCAAAGCTTGTTGGAACTGACAAATTTGCGAGTCAACCCCGACTCTTCCTTCTCCTTGGCTTCTTTGCGACTGCAATACCTCTATCCCGAACCCGCCGGCTCCAACCTGCAACTGGTAGATTTGGGGCAATTGTGGCAGGTGATATTTAGCCAGTCCGATCATCGCACTCAGTTTGGCGCCTTGCTCGACCTGCTGCAACAAATGTACAGAGGCGAGATTAGCACAATCGAAGAGTTGCGATCGCGCCTAGAAACAGTTCCCCTCGAACTCCAACCCGCACCTTCACCAAGCTCAACCCCGACGCGCAGGCATTACCGCAGCCCCGACGAGTCCCCCCCCGACGTTGGCGAGGTCTTAACCCAGCCCATGCCACTCCAGATTTACAGCTTAGAAGACGCAGGCCTCACCGATGTTGGCCGCACGCGCGACCACAACGAAGACTTCTTCAGCATCTGGACTCAGCTCAACAAACTCGAAAGCTCCTTCGGTCGCATCTTTCAAACCAAAGGGCTTTACATTCTCTGCGACGGCATGGGGGGACACGACAGCGGAGAAGTAGCCAGCCAACTAGCCGCTGAAACTCTCAGAGAATTCTTTCAAACCCGTTGGCAAAATCAACTACCTCCGGCAGATACCATCCGCGAGGGAGTGCTGCTAGCCAACAAAGCCATCTTTGAAATCAATCAAAAGGACGGACGCTCCGGCAGCGCCCGCATGGGTACAACTCTAGTCGCAGTCTTAGTTCAAGACACCCAATTCGCCGTTGCCCACGTCGGCGACAGCCGCCTCTACCGACTGAGAAAGGGACAAACCCTAGAAAAAATCACCTCAGACCACGAAGTAGGGCAGCGCGAAATTAAGCGCGGAGTTGACCCGGAAACTGCTTATGCCCGTCCCGACGCCTATCAACTAACTCAAGCCATCGGCCCGCGAGACAGTAATTTTCTCAAGCCAGAGGTGCAGTTTTTAGACTTGTGCGAAGATACCTTATTAATTTTGGCTTCGGACGGCCTGACAGATAATGATTTGTTGGAAACTCACTGGCAGAACACTCTCGAACCCCTGTTCAATCCCCAAGCTGATCTCGACCAGGGAGTTGCTCAATTGATTGAACTGGGCAACAAACGCAACGGTCACGACAATATCACGGCAATTATCATTCGGGCCCAGGTAGGCGCATTTCGATTTTAGACTTTCGATGCGGCCAACTTTTTCAAAGGTGGTGCTTTCCCCCGTGACGGTCTGGGTTAAACCTGCAATTGTTGCAGGGAAAGGAAACAGCTTCTGCCTTTTTCGGGCAAGGCTTTACTGCTGGCTCTGTTATTAGGTATCCGGTGTTAAAACAGCTTCAGTTTGATTGCTCAAAAACTGATTACAGACCCATAAGATTGCAGAAAAGCTGTGGAGGACTAACCATTTATCAGTAGCTTTAATTTTGAGACTCGGTTCAGGGAATCTACCGGAAAAATTGGCTTGATAGTAAGTGGATTCATCATAGTTGAAAGAGCTTTCACTTATAAAAATAGTTAGTCTAATGAAAAAAAATCAACTATAACAATCCTAAATGATTCAGATAAATTTGTAGGTAGTGCTAAGAGTGCCTACCCCCTATCTATCGGGCAACCGGGCGTGGGATTGCCCCTACAATAATTATGCAAATGATTTAGGATTGCTATAAAATGAAGTGAGTATGCAGGCTGGCTAATGCGAAATCTGTTTTATACTCGATCGCTGTCGGGGCAATTTGGGCATAGGCAGGAAGTGCCCGCCCTACCTATAGATGTGGGGGGTAAATCACAACCTGCTGCTACAGCAAATTTACGTAAAAATTTAGCGATTGTTTACCTGGTTTTTGTAGTTTCAAGTGTTAAATCGATCGACTGTGTTTTAAGGAGCGATCGACCCCTCACAAATTTTAGGAATAATTGTTCCCAAAAGACTATTTATAACTTAATTGTTTATGAAATCTTTAATCACAATCAGGATATTATAAAGTTTTCCTGGAACTAACCTGTGAAGCTCATAAGTAATTTTTAATTGCTAATTTTTCAAAGCCCTACGCCCCAAATCTATAAATCCCGTCAACTCTCACTGCCAAATCAGGGAGTTCAACCACATCAAGCGAAAATGCTGCTGACTCTTTTAGATCCAGAAAAACAGACCCCCCTGCAACAGTGGAGTTTCGAGAGCGAATCCATTATTCGCATCGGCCGCTCTCCCGAAAATCACGTTGTGATCCCCAATGCTCTAGTGTCGCGGCAGCATCTGGAACTGCAAAGAGTTAATAGCGGGAAATCCAGTCAGTGGTACTTAGTCAATTCCGGGACAAATGGCACTTTGGTGAACGGTATTCTCATGTCTCAGGGTTGGATATCCGACGGTGCCATGATCCAGTTGGCGCGGGGCGGCCCAATTCTGCATTTCCAAGTGATTACTATTGAACTCGGCGGCCAAATTAAGGCGAACCCCACCGTCAATCTCGCGGCACCAAGGTGTACCCACGCGGGAAACCCGCCGGGGAATTTATTCTGCATCCACTGCGGCGAACCGATTAAAGTCGATCGCACGGTGCGCCACTACCAAGTGCTGAGAACTTTGGGCCAAGGCGGTATGGGGACAACGACTTTAGCCTGGGATCGAGAGAAAGCAAAAGCTCAAAAACCCGGAAGTTCCCCCGCAGCTTCTCTGGTAGTCCTCAAGGAAATGAATGCTGATATGGCTCAAATCGCCAAAGCTCAAGAACTGTTTGAACGTGAAGCTAAAACTCTCAAGGCCCTCCACCATCCGGGAATTCCTCAGTTTTTTGACTTTTTTGTGGAAGGGGGCAAAAAATACTTGGTGATGGAAATGCTCCACGGCGAGGATTTAGAAAAACGCATCTACAACCGCGGGCCTGTTGCTCCCCAACAAGCAATAGAGTGGATGAGCCAAACCTGTGAGGTTTTGGACTACATTCACTCTCAAAAACCCCCGATCGTCCACCGGGATATTAAACCTGCTAATTTGCTGGTGCGGCATCGGGACAATCGCATTACAGTGCTGGATTTTGGAGCCGTTAAAGAAATCGGCACTCCTCCGGGCACTCGCATCGGCGTTGAAGGCTACACCGCACCAGAACAAGACCGGGGACAGCCTCTCCCTCAGTCGGATTTATATGCTATTGGGCCTACTTTAATTTTTTTGCTGACGGCCCAAAGCCCTCAAAACTTTTACGGCAAAATAGCTGGAGGTTACGGGTTTAAGCTCGAAAATATTCCGACGATCGCCCCCAAGCTGCGGGACACCATTTTGCGAACCACGGCAGCTAAGCCTGGGGATCGCTTTCAAACTGCTCAACAATTAGCTCGAGCTTTAGCAGCTTCGCTTTAACAAAAGTCAGAAGTCAAAACTCAAAAGCCAAAAGTCAGAATTTATGAGGAAGAGGGCAAAAGGAAAAGGGAAGAGGGAAGAATTTAGCAACGGAAATTTATTAAATAAAATTTAGCCGATCGCCTCGGAATTTCTCTCCGACACCCCAGTCCTCCGTCTCCTCTGTTATTCCTCGTCCCAAGCTTCTACAGCTATCAACTCGCTCACGGGGTCTTGCATAGAAAAATCAAACTCTAGCAATTGCTGTTTCCAGTACGGCCATTCGTCGCCGTAAAGCAGAGCAATTTTCCAAATACTGTCTGTCGGCTTGATAATGTCAGACGTGACGAGAGAATGCACCTGACGCTGGAACTTAACCATCGGCTGTATAACCTTCTGGCTCATAATACCTCTTGAATTGTTTAAATTTTGTGAATTACCACTTCCGATCTCACACTTTTTACCGCAGTTTCGCCAAGAACAGTCTCGCCAAGATACGTGTAGATTTTTGTCGGGAAGCTACATATTTAACTTGTATCTTAACACAGTTCGTTTTGACAAGGCCCTATAAGCAGGACTGAAGAGTCAAGACCGACTTCAAAGAATTAATCATCTTTAAAATGTCCCGCTATATGCTGTCGATCGACAGTGGGAGGTTGGCCGCCTCGATTGTTTCCACATCGTTGTTTCCACATAGTGGCAGATGCAAGGGCTGCGTTCGGCTTGTTCTTGACAAGGCTGAGTTTGCGTAGGAGGAACTGCAACTACTGCGCTTTGGCTGCTACAGCGTAATTTCCGCTTTCCTGCGGGTAAACCACACCTGTTTCACCTTCGACGCTGGGTTCGCTGTGAGAGTGGGGTCGGAGCTACATAAACTGATTATAACTCTACTCACCGCAAAAGCGATCAAAAATTGTTGGATACTGTTGATCGCCACCCCTAAATGTCGATCGAACATTCAAAGGCGACAGCAGGGCGGGCGTACAAGCAACTTCCAAACCCATCGTCCGTCCTGATTGAGTCAATCTGAAATCTAAAATCTAAAATCTAAAATTGTATGACTTGGACAAGGCGACACATTCTCACTCTGGCTGATTTTACCTCGGACGAATACGATACAGTGCTGCAAACAGCAGCCAGTTTTCGGGAGGTGCTCGGCCGCCGCACGAAGAAAGTGCCCGCCCTGCAGGGTCAAGTGGTCGCGAATTTGTTTTTTGAACCTTCTACCCGGACTCGCAATAGTTTTGAGTTGGCGGCGAAGCGGCTGTCGGCGGATACGCTAAATTTTACGCCGGGAAGTTCTTCTCTGACGAAGGGGGAGACTATTCTGGATACGGCTAAGACTTATTTGGCGATGGGAACGGATTTGATGGTAATCCGGCACGAACAAGCGGGAGTTCCCAGCACGATTGCTTCGGAAATGGATCGCTTGGGTTCGAGAGTCAGCGTTCTCAATGCTGGAGACGGTCAGCACGAACACCCGTCGCAAGGTTTGCTAGACTTATTTACTATTTGTGCTCTGTTAGATACCGAACGTCCGCGGCTGGAACTTTTAGCGGGCAAAAAAATTGCTGTGGTGGGGGATATTTTGCATTCGCGGGTGGCTAGGTCTAATATTTGGAGTCTAACGGCTTCTGGGGCAGAGGTTCATTTGGCCGGGCCGCCGACTTTGCTACCGCTGTTGTTTGCTGAGTGTGGCGATGGTAGGGAAGGCAAGTTATTTTTGCACTGGCATCTGGAACCTGCTTTGGCAGATGCTGATTTTGTGATGACTTTGCGGCTGCAAAAGGAACGGATGAGCGACCATTTGCTGCCGAGTTTACGAGAGTACCATTCTTTGTACGGGATTACGCGCGATCGGCTGAAACTCTGCAAGCCGGATGTGAAGGTGTTGCACCCTGGCCCGGTTAACCGTGGCGTGGAAATTAGTTCGGATTTGATGGACGATGCCCAGTTTAGCCTGATATCTCAGCAAGTTACCAGCGGCGTGGCGGTGCGGATGGCATTACTTTATCTAATCGGCGGGGGTAAAGTTTAGGCTGTTAGTTGTTAGTCATGAATTTCGGATCTTCAATGATTTTCAGGATCGATCGCATATTTAAAATAATCGTTACCCAGTAGGGCCGGGTAACGATTAAAACTCTTTCTAGAAATGTAAATTGCTCTAGTTAAGAGTTAGGAAAGCCAGGACGCAGAAACCCAGCCACCACCTTTGAGTTGGGCCCAGCCGTTTTTGTAACGACCGGTCAATTTTACGTGGTCTCCATAATATAACTTGCCGATTACACCAGAACAGCTACTGGGGCGGTGGCGGATATTCAGTCGGCCGCCATTCGTGACAACTTTGGCGTAGCTGTGATGGCTGTGATGAGCGCGATGGCCACAGTGTTTGCGGTAGCAACTTGCCGCCTGGGCTTCGCCACCGACACTCAGAACAGATAGGGCTACTGCCATACCTGCGACGCCTATCCATGCAGAATTAGGAATTTTCAAGCCGAGTTGGTCTAACGACTTGACTTGGAGTTCGGACTCTGGAGATTCATAAGCAACAAAAGAGTGGCTCAATGCTAGTGCTTCCATAGTTTCCTCATGATTGTTGTTAACCTTTCTTGGTGCAGACTCAGGTCAAAACCTCAATTAACAGCCCAAATTATTAACTTATGTTTCATAAAAGCCACAAAAGGGCGTTAAGGTCTTGCTGTTGCCGAGTATTGGCTAATGTTCCTGAACCATGCACAGGTATATCATGTCATTGATGTAGCTTTCCGGAACAAAAAAATAAATAAAGTTTACATCGGCTGCTAAAAATTTTGCCGACGCGGATCAGAACTCCGGGCAGAATTAAACTTAACTGTGTCATTAAAAAGGGAACGAAGTTATCGATTGGGGTAGGAAATGGCTTGTACTGAGTTGCGAATGACACTACTTATTTTGGTGCTTATTTATTGAACTGCTACAGCAAGATCGGCAGTTAATTATATCGAACAAGCATCCGGCTCGTCTTCAAGCCCAATCTTAATTTGCTTGGGGTCAGTCATAGTGTAGCCGATCGCACTCGTGCAGAAGTTCGGGGCGATGGCGTCGGGCCCTCGGCCGTGCTACAAGATGGGTCTCAAGATTAGCCTCCCAGTGTCCCCGACAAGAATGCAAGACAAATCCATCGCGACTTGATTTGTGTCAAGATCGATCGAGTTCTCCAGCACCACTTCTTTCGCAATGAACTCCTTCGCTGCACTTTCTCTCGGCACAATTCCTCAACGCCATGAATCCGACAGCTTCGCCATTACCTTAGCGCCGCTGTCTGTAGAGGAAATATACGCTTTGGCAGATGACCCCGCGAACGGAGCCGTGGTAATAATGAGCGGTACAGTCCGCAACCAAACTGACGGTCAAGCTGTAGTTTCCCTAGAATATCAAGCCTACGAACCGATGGCCGTGCGAGTATTCCAGCAAATTGCTACTGAAATCCGCCGCCAGTGGGCCGATGTCAATCGGGTCGCTATTCACCACCGCGTCGGACACTTGCAGGTGGGCGAAATCAGCGTATTGGTGGCTGTTGGCTGTCCCCACCGGGGCTCAGCGTTTGCAGCTTGCCAGTACGCCATAGATACGCTCAAACACAATGTACCGATTTGGAAAAAGGAACATTGGGCTGACGGTTCTAGCAGTTGGGTTAGTATTGGAGCGTGCGAGGTTGTCGGGCATTAGTCAATCGATTTGAGATTTGAGATTGAAGAGGGGAACTTGTTACGATCTCCTAACGTCAAAAAGTGTGGAATGTTCGATGAGCCGATTCCACCGATGAGCGACTTTATTTCCGTGTCCTGGTCTGCGGTTGTGGCGACCGTTCAAAGAGTGCAATTGCCAGCCGAAAAACTCTCTAATTATGACTTGGTGTTGCGGTGTCAGGAAGGAAATCGACCTGAGACCACGGCCTTTTCAGAACTGTTGAAGCGGTATCAGTCCCACGTAGACAGGGTTCTCTATCACTTGGCCCCTGACTGGCAAGACCGAGCAGACTTGGCTCAGGAAGTGTGGATTCGGGTCTACCGCAATATTAACCGCTTGCAAGAGCCTGTTAAATTTCGGGGCTGGCTGAGCCGCATCGCCACTAATTTGTTTTACGATGAGTTGCGGAAGCGCAAACGGGTGCGAACTCCGCTGTCGCTGGACGTACCCCGTACTCTGGAAGATGGCGAGGTTGATTGGGAAATTCCGGCCGACAGTCCGGGGCCTGATGAAGATTTGACGACGAGAGAATTTTACGACCAGTTGCGGGTGGCGATCGCAGATTTGCCGGAAGTATTCCGCACGACAATTGTTTTGAGAGAAATAGAAGGTTTAGCCTATGAGGAAATAGCCGAAATGACCGGAGTTTCTCTGGGAACTGTCAAGTCGAGAATTGCTAGAGCTCGCCAAAGATTGCAGTTGGAATTGCAAAAATATCTCGATGGTAATTAGCAAGAGTAATTTCAGAGGCGGGTTAAGAAGATTTGGTGAAGTTTGCTGTGACATCAAAACTTCTCTTTTAAAATATAAGTAAGCAGTAAATCATTCTAATACCGAGTGCGTGATTCCCCAATTAGAGCAAGTCTGAAATTATGAGTGGTAACTTTGAATCCGATAAAAATCAGAATCAGCAAGGCGTGGGGGATTCACTCGCTGAAACTGAAGTTAACAACAATTATGCCCAGGGCAATGTAACTACTATGATGCGCGATCGCTTTGAATTGCTAAGTGCTTACCTCGATGGCGAAGTGACGGCAGCAGAACGCCGGCAAGTTGAGGAGTGGCTGACAAATGACCCCACTACGAAGCGTTTGTACTCGCGACTGCTGATGATGCAGCAGAGTTTTCAGGCAATGCCGGTGCCTGCTGCGGAACAATCTGCCGAGGAGTTGGCGACGAAGGTTTTGCAGCGGGTGGAACGCAAGCCGAAACGAACTTGGATTGTGGGTGGAGGTGCGATCGCAGCTTTGTTGGTTGCGGTGGTGTCTGGTGTCGGTGGCGATCGCCAATTGTTTGCTCCTCAGTTTGCTCGATCGCCCGTTCCTGCTGAATCAGACGGTTTGATTATGGCTTTAAACGAGCCTCTGGTGGAGATGGTTAATCCCAATGATTTGATGCTTGGGGTGAATGCACCGATCATGGATATTCCCAAAGTTGGTGTAGCAACCCCTCAAAAGTAATTGCTAAAGGCGCAGTAGGATTTCTGTTTTGAGCAATAACGAAAGTTGCTAAGCTCCCTAAAAAAGGGGGCTTTTTGCTGTTTTTCCCAGTTTTTCAAGGTGGATATATCCTTTGACGCTTTCCCGGCTTTGAATGACGAATTGTGGGGCGATCGCATCTTAATATCCTAGTAGGTAGCGAGTGGAATTAGACGGGGCGATCGCACTTGTCACCGATTTTTTGCAGATTTGCGATCGGCAACAGCAATGTCTCCTCAATTTCCTGCCGCACAGCAGGAGATAGATTACAACCGCTATTGAGGCAATCTACTAGCAATTTATTAGCATCATAATACTTCCTCAGCAATGACTTCTGCTGTTCGCTGAATATCCAATTGCGACCTATATTGCGATACTTAATCATCACATTTATTAATTGCTGAGTCCAATCTCGACCTTTAGCATTCCACCACTCCCGCTCGCTTCTCCACCAGTGCTGTATTCTGTTTGGATATGCTGAAGCATATAGTTGGTCTCTGAGTTGTTGCAGAGATTGCTTCAATTCTGGTTCAAGATTTAAATTGAGAGAAAAGGCGAGGATAGAGAGAAGATTGCGACCTGAACCAGCAGCATAAGTATAGGCAATATTAAGGTCAATTGCATAAAACATTGCAACATCAAGAACAATATCAGTAGCCAAGTCAGAGTGGCGTTCAGTAGCCAAGCCAGAGTCACGTTCATTGTCATAATAAGAAGTAAAGTCCAAGAAAAAAAGTTCAAGGGGTGGTTTAAAGGTATGGTCAATGGCATAACCAAGAATACGGATCAAACTTAGGTCAAAATTCAAGTCCGAACGAGGGTTACTAACGCGCTCTACCTCTCGACCCAGATAAAAAGCGCGGATAGCTGATGGTTTATAGGGAGCCTTAATGGAAAAAGATTTATTTCTTACCCACATTAGGAACTGCTGCAACTGCTCATCCTCAGCAACCATCCCATCAACTTGCTGTTTCATTGATAGTAACAAGTCATCAGTTTTTGGCAACATCCCAACTGCTAAAAACAAGACTTCTCGCCAACGCTTCTCGGTCAGGTGGCTGACCAGTTTCTCCAAAGCTTGTGGAGTGGAATTGTTAACTATTTCTGTAGCAGTAAAATACTCTTGGAATGTTAGATGAGAAAACGAATAAATCCCTCTTGCCCTCTCCACTAATAAGCCATGTTGTGCCTCGATGGCCTTCAGCACAACCTCACTATGGCTCTCCAACTGAACGCGGTCAGTTGTGGCATCGGGTAAGTTAGCCAGATAGTTGGCAATCACTTGTTGGATTTGATTTTTTTCAAAAAAGTAATCGCCCCGCTCAAAAGTAATAGCTGCCACAAAAGCAAGTAAATGTTTCTTGCGGCACAAATTCAAATCTCGATAAACTTCATCCCGTTGAATGCCTCTAGTTTCATCCCATTTTCTGAGCATAATTTCCAATCCTTCCTCATACAACTTGGCTCTGTTGGATGGAAAATGTGCTTTGGCTTGGAATACTAAACAAGTCAGATTCAACAAGATAGGCGTTACTGCCAGTTCTCGGATTTGCTGATTTTTATTCATTTTTAGCTGATATACAAATTGAGACGCTAAAGCTTTCCCTGCCTCCATATTCTGGGAAAATGCCACAAACCAATTGCGAGCAAAGGCAGCGATTTGCTTGTTATTAAAATCTGCTACCTCAACACAGGTAAAGGCTTCGTCGTGAAATCTGTACTTAGCAGCGGCAATTCGACAGGTAATAATAAACTGATTGTTGTAATACTTTTGGACAAACTGACGAATCTGTCTGACGACTGCATCGCTATCTGATTCTGGCACTTCATCTAAGCCGTCCAGCAAAATCAGCCCTCTGCCTTGACTGAGTACAGATTCAGTTTGCGATCGCGCCTCAACTCCGCAACTGGCAAATTCGTCGCTGATATATTCTAATAAGTCAAGATTAGCGATTTCAGCAAAGGTTTTCAGAGAGATAAAAATCGGTATTTTGTTTGCTTCAAATTCAGAGCGATCGCACTGAATGGCAATGTGTTTCAAAAAAGTAGTTTTACCGGAACCCGGTTTGCCGAGTACCATCAGTTTAGAGTGAGATTTCACCGCATCCAATCCTGGTACTCGTTTCTGGCATATTTTACCTAATCCCAAGCGGTTAAAGTTATCCGCATCTGGGTTGAACTCTCTGAGTAAATCGCTAATTTCTCCCGGCTGCCAACTGGTAATTTCCTCCAAAATGTTGAGTTCAACGTAGAGGTTGCTGACATCAACGGGCTGTGCAATATCCAACAGTTGCATTTTGCTGTAAAGCTGTTGGATTTTGCTGTGGCATTTTTGCCGTATCTCTTGCACTACCGAATCAATATGCTGTTGGCAAAAATCTCTAACCCCCCCAACCCCCAGGGCAGTTTCATTATCCGTAGGGGCCGTGCCCCCGTGCCGGCCCTCTTGGTCGGATCTGCCGATCGAATCCTCTAGGTCGGGGGTAGGCACGGGGAGTAGGGGTAGCACTACCCCTACAAAATTCATGTTTTTGGTGAGAATTAAACAGCCCTGCCCCAACCCCCTCTTGGTAAGGGGGGGCTAAAGGAGGACGATCGACAATTTCTTCCCAATTCAACTGCAAAACCGTGCAAAAAGCCTTGAAAGCATTAGCTTTAATTGGGTCTCTTCCTCCTAAAAAACGCCTCCAAGTTGGCAGCGAGAGGCCATCGGCATAGGGCCCGGCCTCTGTCCAAGTTCGATCGGGCTCTAATTTTTGACTAGCTTCTACTAGCCATATCGGGTCTTCTATAGTCGAGCCCCTTTCTCTTCTAGCTTGCTTAATTTTTACTAATCCCTCCTCAGAGGCTTTGAGGGTGGTCATTGTATAATTTACTTATCTAATTGTCAACGTCAGTTTTCGATCAGTTTAGCGATCGCAAACTGAGTTTGTCAAGACCCGATCAAAAAAGAGAAAATGATCGGGACAACAACTGCACGGCATACGGGAAAAGTCAGGCATAAATCATGCAAACTTAATCGTTCAGAATGCCACTGTCTTTTTTAGGTAAAAAAGTACACATTAAATGATGACAAAGGATAGCACCATGATAGATAACATAGATGAAATTCCGTCAGGTGGGATAGGTATAAAAATTATTGGCAAAATTGCCGATGAGCTAAGTTATACCCGCACTTCTGACGGTCGGAACTGTCTGTTCATTGTAAAATATTATCAGCAGCCTGGTCTAGTACCATCCCAAAGCAGCATTCAAGATGGTTTTTTTAAGCGGGCTATCGATGTTTTAACCAGCTTTAATTTCGGGTTTCAAAAGCAACGATTTCCCCAATCCGAGCCAAGTTATAACCAGCTAGTTCAAAAAATCCGCCTTCAAATAAATACTGATATCAAGGCTGTTGCTCAAGTTTTATCGTGGGTTGAACAGCTAGATCCTCTACCAATTCCCCTAGTCGTTTTGCATCAGTGTAAACTTGCTGTGATTGAAGGGTTTACGAATGCTGTTCGCCACGCTCACAAAAATCTGCCATTAGAAACTCCGATAGAGCTGGAAATAATGGTATTTAACGAACACCTAGAAGTAAAAATTTGGGATTGGGGAGAGCCTTTTGACATTCAAGCGAAGTTGAGAGAAGAATTGCCCCAAAAAAGTCTGTATTAGTTGGAACGATCTGGGATTTACGCTCCACTAAAGCTGTGCTGTAATTGCCAGCTTTAAATTGACGCTAGGAAGAAACTTTTTTGTTATGACTACTGATACTACTCCCAAGATTCTCGTTGTGGATGATGACCGAAAGCATCCAGGATACCCGCCACGTGATTCATCAGTCCAGAAATAAAAAACCTGTATTCGATGAAACTTGCCCCCGAATTTATCCGTGGGGTCAATGCTTCAATTCTAAAATCTAAAATCTAAAATCTAAAATCTAAAATCGAGTGACTCATCAATCCGCAATCTTGTTCATCGTTTTTTAAATCAGAAATATCAAGTAGATTCGGCAGCAGATGGCGAGACTGCTTTAGAATTGTTTGAGAAATTAAAGCCACTGCTAGTAGTTCTTGATTGGAATTTGCCGGATACTACAGGCTATCACCTCTCCCAGGAAATGCATCGCCGTACTAATGTTTTTGTGATTATGCTAAGCAGCCGCACCGACGAAGCTGATAAACTTAAAGTCCTGTCTGCAGGTGCTGATGACTATATCTGCAAACCCTTTGGTTTGGCAGAGTTGGCAATTCGTATAGAAGTTGTGTTGAGACGGATGATACCAATTGAATGTGAAGTTGCACATATCTCGATCCCCCTAAATCCCCCTTAAGAAGGGGGACGAAAGATCGGAATCTTGTCCCCCCCTTAGTAGGGGCGGTGCCAAGAGTGCCCGCCCTCTTGGCTAGGGGGGATCGCATTCTACGGGGCCTCATAAAAAATTGGTATGAGGCCTGTCACTTCATCACGTATTGTATTCGATCGATTCGCGATCGATTCAGCGCGTCGGGAAGCAACACTCAACGATCGCATTATCAACTTAACAGCCTTGGAATTTAATATTTTGTATTTTTTGGCTAGTCATTCCAATCAATCTTGGAGTCGCCAACAGCTAATCGAAAAAATCTGGGGGTGGAACTGCCACGACACAGGAGAAAAGCAAGTTGTTAGCGTGCATATCGGCCAGATTCGCAAGAAAATGATTCAAGTTGATGCTAATGCGTCGCAGTTTATTAAAACAATTCGGGGTTACGGTTACAGGTTCGAGCCGCCGAATCGCACGGCAATAGCTATTAACTAAGCTCATCGGCATTAACCACCTTATTTGGTGAAAAACCTATTTTCCCACCTGCCGTCGGGCAGCCAGATGCCTCCTAGGGAACGAACGCGATCGGGTAACATGAAGTAAGCCCAAGCCGTGCCTAAAGGTTTGAGGTGTCGATCGAAGATTTCGATTTCCTGTCGCTGATATTCGTTTTGTGTCGGTTCCCGCAGCGGATGATAGTCTTCCAATCGGTCTAAATCGTCCAAAATAGCCGAGTTTGCGAAACAGAGGAGAAAACCGCAGACTGTGCCATCTCCGGCCATCATCGCAGGATAGCCGATCGGCAGCGCAAAAAGTTGACCGCGGGCGATCGCGGGGCAAGCATCCACAACTTTTCCTTCGCAGTAGCGGAGGTAGTTGCACTCCCCCGGTTTGAGTGTGCCGTAGACAAAGACTTTCATCGGGTAGGGCTTAACCGCTAGTTTTTGCTAACATATAGCAATCCTAAATCATTTGTAAAAATATGTAGGGGTAGTGCCCCCGTGCCTACCCCAGTCAAGCGGGGCAACCACGGGGGGTTTGCCCCTACAAGAATTACACGAATCATTTAGGATTGCTATAGATGGCTAAGCTAATAGTTTAAGTCTCGCGGGCGATCGCGACTGCAATCTTGATAAATTTCGTTGTTTACCCTTTCTTATAATTCATGACTCTAGCAGTTAGTTTTATTGCTTTTGGACTTCGGCCTTTGTACTTGAGCTCTTTTTTGCCGTCCCTGGACAGCTTGTTTTCGACTCAAGGGATTATGGTGATGCTGCTGGCCGCCTATGCGGGGGCGATGTGGATGTTTCTCACCAGTGCTCCGAAGGTACACACCGTGATGGTATCGGATCTCGGACAAGCGAGGGAGTTCTATGAAGGTATGCTAAACCTGCCCGTAGCAGAAGTGCCGCTGCACTACTACTACAATTACGAGCAAACTTTGGGAACAACTGGTATTGATCCGCTGTATTTGTCGCCGAATGTCGGGAGGGCAACGACATCTCAAACAATGGGGAGTCCCGATGGTTTGTGGTATCAGTTGATGAAAAATACGCAACTGCACATTATTAGCGGCGCCGGTGCAGGGGAAAAAAATCGTCCGCGTCACGTTTGTTTCGATCGCGATTGTTTGGATCAGCTATTGATGAGGGTACAAACTCGCGGCATTAGTTATAAAATTCGCCGGGAAAAGCCGCTGAATTTTTTGGTTAAGGATTACGATGGTCGCGTGATTGAAATGGCTGAGGTTAGTAATTAAGTAGGTCGTTCTAATTAAAAGTAAAACGCTCTCGCGCGCTACCCCCGGCTTCTTTTGTTGGGTAATATCATTCCGGCCCACCCGGAATGATATTAGTCGCGAACACGGCTCATCTCCAGAGAGATAGTCGCTCAATCAAAAAATGATAAGAATAGTTGAGATTTTTGAAATATCACTATATTTTGGTTAAACTAGCTTGATTGGTTTCGGAAGATATTTTTATATCCCCAGAATAATCAGTAACTCTATTGTTAACTAAAGCCTGGAGATAACTAGCAATGACAGAAGTTGAAGCCATTGTGGCAAGTTTGTGGGAGCTGGATGATGATGTATTGGAAGCTCAGCTAGGCTCTCGCGTACAAGCCATAGGGGATGATGTTGCTGGACGTGGAGCAAGAGGGGTAGACGCAGCTTCCTTGGAATCTATTGATGTGAACTTTGCGGCTAGAGCAGCGATCGATCCAAGATTTCTAGAAGCAGGTAAGCAGTTGTTCGATCGCATAAACCCGTTAGTTTACGAACTTATGTGCAAACCCATCGGAGACGATGCAGAGACTCGGAAGATTTTAGATGAAACAATAAATCAGAACTATACCACAGCGGCTGGGATGTTGGCTCCTGTTTTAGTCAGTGGATTTGGGTTTGCTCCTGTTGTTGCTAGTCTCCTGGCAACTCTAATTATTAAAAAGATTGCAAATATGGGTGCTACAGCAATTTGCGAGACTTGGGAGAAAAGTTTAGTAAAACCTGGAATATGAGCTACAAACTTGAATTAGCAACAGAAATTCTAGGGTAAGGCGATAATCGATTCTATAATCGTCGCAGAAATGGCGATCGCACTATTTGTTTACTTTTATTCAAGAATTCAATGAAAGTAAACAAATAGCAACAAAAATTAATATTGCTTGCGAACATCTAACCTATAATCATAAAATCACAGAAGATAGTGAATCACTTTTAAAAACTTCTCTGTCATCTACTTGTGTGCTTGGTTTTATAATCTTTTCCCAAATAGTTGGTTGTTATTTTGATTGATTAGAGGTAGTTGACAATGATAAAGGTTAGTGGCTTACCAGTTAATATTACTAAATCCGATCTGGACGAGCTTTTTTTTGCCTATGGTACAATTCAAATAACAAAAAATTCTGTTATCATAAAAATCAAACAGACTGAAAGTATTGCACATCTAGAACTCGACAAAAACGAACCACTTGCTATTGAAGAACTAGATCGAAGAAAATGGCGTGACTATATCCTTTATCTCGATCCAATCAGAGGAGATGGAATTCTACCCTCGCAGGATGAAGGAGGCGGAAACCAAAACCAAGCTGGAGGAGATAGAGTTAAAAAGGGTCAGCCTGGAGGAGGCGGAAACCAAAACCAAGCAAGCGGAAACCCAAAATGAATAGTGGGGAGAACCCAACACATATTTTTACATACATAAACGGGAGTAAACTTAGCAGATGAATGAAGTGACACAGGACAAACAAAAAATTATGCTTATAGCAACGCACACTCCTAATATAGGCATAGCTGAGGAGTTGCGAGCAATCGAAACTGTTACAGGAGGTAGTAACAGTAAATTAGAGCTTGATTCTAAATATGTCACATCTGTTGAGGAGATTACGGATCTAATCCAGTTTCCAACACCTGTCACTCGAATTATTCATATTTCTGGAGAAGGAAAAACCGATGGGACAGTCGAGCTCCCAAACTCCTATAATAATAAAATAGACCGCGTAAAAGCAGAGGCTCTAGCAGGATTTTTTAGGAACGCCACAGGCGTGAAGTGTGTGATTCTCAATTTTTGCTATTCATCAGAAGCTACCAGATTAATTGCTCAACACATTCAATGTGTGATTGGAGTAGAGGGTTATATTGAGAGAACAGCCGCCGTCGAATTTTCCAAAAACTTTTACAAATATTTACAAGAGAAAATTCTAAATCAAGAGTTTATAGATCAGGCATTTTCAAGAGGAACCGCTGCTGCTTTCCCCAGAACGGGAGATACAGACACATATATTAAACTTACTGGCTTGAAACCGCAACCGGAAATGCAGATAATAGAACCCGCTGAGGGAAGCAAAGTTCCTTATCCATGTGAATGTAGGGGTACTTTCAAGAACTTGGATGAAGGTGCAAGTATGTGGGCTTATGTAAACGCGACAATCGAAGGTAAATTCTATTTAGTTTTAATAAGCATCAATAACTATCCCATTCATGCCACAGATGGAGAATGGCAGGTACCCCTGTATATCGGTCCAGAACAAGCGGATAATCACAAATATAGAATAGGTGTTTTGATTGTCGATCCGGAAACTACTCCAAAATTAAAATCGCAGTATGATAAAAGCCTTCAAGAACGGCCATTTTTTGCGCTGGATAGTCTGCCTCATGGAACGCAAGCTTTCGGCGATCGCGTTGTGACAAGACAGTAGAATGTCCTAATAGTTAACTTGCCAAACTGACATCAATTACATAATTATTTTAATTTTTTTGATTTAGTTTGCAAGTAATTGCGGATATGGTTGCATCCTTTCTCTAACAACCCCTGAATACTAATATCTGACACATTCCATAGCAAAACAACTCGATCTGACCCGGCAGAGGCCAACCATTTGCTATCGGGACTGAAACTCACCGTCTGCACCGGCGCAGTATGCCCACTCAGGGAGGTGATTAACGTTCCATCCCGTTGCCAAAGCTTTATTGTCCCATCGCTACTCGCAGAGGCGATCGTTTTTCCATCAGGGCTAAAGCTAGCATCAAGCACCACAGCAGTGTCTCTCAGTGTGGTGATTAACCTTCCATCTCGGTGCCAAAGTTTGATTGTCTTGTCATTACTAGCAGTAATGATCCTTGTTCCATCAGGACTAAAATTAACAGACCAAATTACATCTGTATGTCCTTTCAGTGTTCGGAATTCTTGCCCCCTAGAACTCCACAATTTTACCGTTGTGTCATCACCAGCAGTGGCAATTGTTTGTCCATCAGGACTAAAAGCCACACTCAACACTCTCTTCTTATGTCCTTTTAGCGTGATTGGTCTTTTACCTTGCAAACTCCAAAGTTTCGCGGTTCCATCAGCACTGGCAGAGGCAATTGTCTGTCCGTCATGACTGAAGTTAACAGATATGACCCTCTTTCTATGCCCTTCCAGTGTTCTTTGGATTAGTCCATCTACTCCCCAAATCTTGATTTTGTTGTCATTGCTGCCACTAGCAATCGTTTTTCCATCAGGACTAAAGCTAACGGCATTCACCTTACTGTTGTGTCCTTCCAGAGTCAAAATTAGCTTAGCTTCTCGATTCCATATCCTCACTGTTCCATCAGAGCTTGCACTCGCAATCCGTTTACCATCTGGGCTAAATTTAACCGAATGTACCTCTTCCTGATGTCCAAGCAAAACAGTTAACTGGTTTCGATCGATCTGCCAAAGCTTTGTGATGTTATCGTTACCTCCAGTCGCAAGCATTTTTCCATCTGGACTAAAAGTAACACAGGGAATGAGCCCGTCATGGCCTACCCAAGTATCCAGTAATCTGCCATCTTGTGCCCATAGTCTTACGGTTCCATCCTGACTGCCAGAAGCAATGGTTTGTCCATCCCGACTGATACTAACGCTCCATACCCCTCCAGAATGCCGAAGGGTATTTAAAAGTTGCCCCTCTCGACTCCATATCTTGACAGTTCCATCTAGGCTACCAGTGGCAAAAAACTGACCGTCACTACTGAAATCTACACTTATAACACGCTTAGAGTGGTTGGTGAGAGTCTTGATTAGAGTCTTGCCATCCCGACTCCACAGTTTTACGGTTTTATCATCACTGACTGTGATAATCCGATCACCACTAGGACTAAAATCCACTTGCCTTACCAAGTCTTGATGTCCTTTAAGGGTATCAATCAATTTACCGTCCAGCCGCCAGAGTTTTACGGTTGTATCACCACTGGCAGTAGCGATTGTGTTTCCATCTGGACTAAAACTGATACCGATCACCGAAGAATTTTTATGAGCATGAATAACCCGTATCAGCTTGCCGTTGCTGTCCCAAAGTCTGACTGTTCCATCTAGACTGCCGGAAGCAATCTTCTTCCCATCAGGACTAAAACTGACGCTCATCACCTCGTCTGTATGTCCTGACAAAGTTTTGACTAGACTTCCATCCCGTCGCCACAACTTAACTGTGCGATCGTGGCTAGCTGTAGCAAACATTTGACCATCCGGGCTAAAACTAACATTCTGAACAGTATTTTGATGCCCTTGCAAGCGGTTTTCCTCCCTTACCCAGCTCACAGATTGCGCCAAAGTTGTGAGAAGATCGGTCTGGAGTTTTTGGTCTGTGCTGCCCCAAGGTAATTGTTGCAAACGCTTATTAGCTGTCAGTGCATAAATCAGGGCATCAAAAGAATTTTTATTCGCCGTGAAATTAGCTTTTGAAGATTGCATTAAAGCCTCAATTAGTCCTATTTCTGCTTGTCTCCACTGATATCCAGCAAAAATGGCAAATCCACTTAGAGAAAGAATGACTCCAGTCACAGTGGCAACCAAACTACGCTGACTGTTTCGCCTTTTTTGCAAACTGTACTGCACAAACTCAGTTTCTACCTGGTTTAACCAATTATTATCAGGGGAGTTGAGTACCTCCTTATTCAATACATCCAAATAGGGATTAGCATTCCAAAGAAACTTTGCCTGTTGCCGATATTTCCACTCTAAAGCGGATGGAGTTAAACGCCTTTGCAGTGCTAAATCTTTCTCCTCTTTTACCCAATTCAGCAGCTTTTGCCAAGCCCGCACCAAAGCATCATGGGCTGGTTCCACGTAGGGATTTCCCTCTGCATCTTGCCCTTTCACTAACAACCTGGCTGTGCTAAAACGCTCAATTACTTTCTTAACTAAACTATTTTTATCTGGCGGATATTCCAATTCCGATAACGGGACTTGTCTGCGCGCTAATTCACCCCCAGCCAGGGCTACCATCCGCAGCATTACATGACGGATAACTTGGCTATAAGCTGGATTTTCTTGAACTAGCGCCTGATATTCCTCATCAGCTCTTTGAGTCAGCGATCGGATGACTCCTCCCAAAGCTTGATAATCTTCTTGAGTCAGCGCCCGGTCAATTGTTATTCCTCGATTTTGTGCATCCCGTTGTCGCTTTAAATACTTCAGATAAAGTTCCCTCAACGCGAAAGAAAGCAGTGGCAATGCTCCCGGCATATCTGCCACTTCATTAATTAATTGTTCTACTAAATCGTGGGGTTGAAAATACATTACCCGTGCTTCAGCGGGTTTCTCAATCGCTTCCCGTAGTTCGGCTCGTGTCATCGCTGGTACAATAAATCGTCCGTTGAGCCAACGCTCTTTAAGCTCGGTGTCAGTGTTTCCCACTTCTTTTTTAAGGACTGTGGGGAAAAACTTTAAGCCAGCATCTCTGACTTGGGTTTCAAAGTCAGAACGTAGGCTTAACACTACTCGTAATTTATCCCGATGGGCATCAATTGCTGTAAGTATTTGTTGGAAAAATTCCGGGCGCTCATCCTCATCTTGACAGAGTGTAATTATTTCTTCGCTTTTATCTATAAAGATTAATAAATGGGAATCGGGATGATTTTTAGCCCAAACCGCAATACTTTGACTCAGAGTTTTTTGTTGATTTTGTAATTCAATTTTGGGTAATTGGGCATCAATCAGCGCATTATTCAAGGCTTGAAAAGGTGTTGCTCCGGGGCGTATTGGTGATAAAATACACCATTTGTCGCTTTTTTGCTGTTTCAATTTGGGGATTAATCCGGCTTTTACCAAACTGGATTTACCACAACCCGAAGCACCCAAAACCACTGTTAGAGGATTAGTTTGGACAATATTTTGTAACTTTTCTATTAGTTCGTTTCTACCGAAAAACAGTTTGTTGTGTTCCTCTTCAAAGGGTAACAAGCCACGATAGGGATTTTTGGAAACATCCAATGGTGGTGCGGGCGGTAGATTCAGGGCGTGTCCTGGTGTCAGAAAAATATACTCGCCTTTGTCGTGTTTGTTGAGGCAATGAATCCCTGGCGTCTGGCGGATGGCACGTGCTTCAGTCGCAATTTCCACTCGATCGCGCAAATACACATAGAGATCGGTTGCCGTAATTACACCATCCCCCGCAGGCTTACCGGGTTCTGCTGGCGGAAAGGCATCGGCTTTACCCTCAAGTGCTTCTATCAAAGCACCGGCAAACGGTGAATGGCTTCCAATTTGTCCGCGATCGTCTTTCAAGTCAAAGGCATCCCATGCAGATTGATCGTAGGCAGCCGAAGTAAGGACTTGCCATGCGGGGTCTTGAATGAAGCGATCGTAGCGTTCTTTGTGGATCGTAACCAGTTCAACAGGAATCGCTTTGCGTAGGCTTGACCAGCGAAAAGCACCCGCAAAACAACAGTCGAGAATGCCTAAAAAGTGACTGCAGGGAAGCTGAAGCAAGGCTTTATTCACCTCTGACATCGGCAGGTAAGTGCTAACATTGCCCAACTTAGCGTTTTGAGGAATCAGATAGCCTTCAGGGCCATCCTCACCGTTGAGGGCAATCCCATGTCCAGCGAAGTAGAAGAGAAAGCGATCGCCCTTTTGAATTTGTTGCGGCAATTCTATCTCTAATACCTGCCGAAGTTGGCTGAGGGTAGCTGCTTGATTCAGAAGCAGAGTGACGGTGTAATCATGCTCGGTTTCGAGGATGCGGGCAATTTCTGTCGCATCGCTGACGGCTGTTTTGAGTGCAGAGATGCCGTTTTTGTAGTCATTAATACCAATAATTAGGGCATAACTGTGTTCAAAGTTTGACATAGTAATTTATCTCTTATGACTGGACAAAGCCTTCAATAATTGAGTCTTATTTCAGATAAGTAGGAAATACAGAAATTGGCAAACAAATCTTTCGGGTTAAGGTCTAATAAAAATAGATACATATTTCCCTGAAGCAGAACCAATGGGCAAAAGATCAAATTGCTCTGAAGGCAATTTGTTTTGGAGAATTTTCTCTAAATACTTAGCTGCCTCTTCATTTTTTGAAGTGTAACGAATTTCATTGACTGGTGTATTGATGTCCGGATTCGGGAATGTATATTTGTCGAAAAAATCTTGTTCTTGAGGAAGTAAAAATATATTTTTATCCCCAAAATTTTTGCTAAATAATTCTTTAATCTTATTGGCTCTTGTTTCTACATCCGGTCTATCTTTTATAAAATAAATACGAATTTCATAATCTTTCAGGATTTGAGGCTCTACATAAGTTTGTGTTGGTATAACTTGTGGAGGTCGATCAACATTAGTTAAAATAGGATAAACGATTGTAATAACAATGACTACACAAACAAGACCCACTCCGATTAATTGCCACTTGGGCAATTTCACATTTTTAGGTTGACGTTCTTTTGCCTCGTCCTTTAGGTGAAATTCTGTGTATGGCTGTTGCTCATTTCTTAAAATATTAGAGAGTTCCGTAGAAGGTACCATTGAAACAGGCATACTACGGTCATATACATTTGCACCAATCAAAGGATGCTGCCTGTGATCGGTTGCACGTTTAACATTGTCACGCACATACTCAAATAGCTCCCCAACCGTCACAATTCCATTTTTGTCACCATCGGCAGCACCTCGCATTCCTTCTAACAGATAGTGGGTAAAAACTCCATGCCCTCCTCCCCATCTAGCATCCTCAAACGAAACCTCATTTGCCTCCGCCGAGGTTAGTAGAGCGATTCCTCCTCTGGCCTTACTCACTTCCTGTAGATAGCGGTTTACAAATGTAGAATCATCAACAGCACTTCTACGACCAATTCCTCCAGCAATGGCTGCACTGTGGCAAGTATCAGCTAAGACAATGACTTTCTCAGCGAGCAGATTTTCTCTCAGAGACAAGTCAATTTCACGCATGGGTAGCGCAGTCCCTGCGATATCACCAGGAGCTGTATCGTGAGTAAGCAGGTAGATATTGCCTGGTCGGTCAAAATCCGGTGTGCCATGACAGGCGAAGTAGATAACAACAAGGTCTTCTCGTGCTGGCTTTTTCAAAAAAGCACGGAGTGCTCGTGTAATGTTGGCAGTTGTTGCTTCCTCATTGATTAATTTACAGATGAATTCTTTCTTAAAGTTGCCTCCACTAGGAGTGAGGAGCAGGTTGTAAAGCTCCTCTGCATCCCGATCAGCGTATCTCAGATTCCAACCTTGATATCGGTACCGTGATATACCAACAATAATTGCCCAGCGATCGCACTTGCGATACTCTGAGTACACCTCTAACTCTGAGATTATTGGTTCTGCACGTCGGCTAGTAGGTTGCTGTTCGGACATTGCACAGACAAGTTATTTACTAATTGGCTCTCTGGATATTGATGAGTCTAGGACTATTCAAGAAGTCAGCATGGAACTGATGCTAATCACCAGCGATCTATTCCAATTGGATGAATAGCCCTATTCACAAAACACCTATCGCATTACCGTGAGCTGGATCTCCTTCGTGGTCCATTCCTGACTCGGATCGAAAATCGGAACTGCTGCGCGAGTTGGGGGTTCATCATCAACATCAGCACCAACCGCAGTCAAAAGTATCCCAAGCGGATCGGGGTCGCGTTGGAGTCCTGCCTTTGATGCAATTTCTTCATCAAGTGAGGGCAACTCCAGCCAACGAAAATCATTCTGTCTGACAGTCGCAAAAACTTTCAAGGTTTCGGCTCCTTTGGAATATTTCACAGTATCCTGGAGATTGATCGCAAGCGGAATTAACATTTCTTGATTGGGATTGAATGGATAAAAAATCGCCTCTGGTATTTGGAGTTGAATGCGGGAAACCGCCCAGTTTGATTCGAGATCCAGCACAGCAACATTCAAAACTTGAGAGGAAGTATTCTTAATTCGCAAGAATGCGTACTCACCAGATTTAACAACTAAATTAGTTGGATCGGGAAACGGCTGCGGTTTTTTAGGCATCCCTGGTAGCCAGTTTGGTTGTGTGAGTAATTCCACTTCTAGCTGATTAGTCAACTCAGAAAATTGATTGCTCAACTCCTGAATTGCCTGATATTTTGCCAAATGTACCAGACGCTGTACTACCTGTTGCGGAGCCTCAGAATGCTCAATCTTCAGGGCAGGTAGCAGGTTTTCAATGGGCGTGCCAACGCAAATCTCATACTCACCGAGTTGATTAACCGCAACTAGATAATCTTCCTTTTGTTGTGCATCCGCCAGTTTCAACCAGCCATTTCCTGCCAATGCTTCCTTAACTGCTGAGAGTGCATTATCTTGCTTGTCCGCAATTGCTTGAGGCAGTTCATTGTCTTTCTCACCAACCTCTTTTTTGAAAAGGCGTACTCCCCGTACCAAATCGACAGGGGCTGACAGCATCACTGCTTGAGAACCTTGGTCAATCTTGTCCTGACGTAGCACTTCAATTACATCTGCCCAGGCATCAGAAGCACCAACTTTGGCAATTTCAACGATCGCCAATTGCTTATTTTTCTGGGTAAAATCTGTCGTGCCAAACGCATAGATTGCGAAACGATAACCTGGACTGAGACCGTTTGCCATCCCCGCATTCAGCCGAACGTGCTTGACGACTTTCTTCGGTTCTGAGTCTGCCTCTGTTACCTCTTCCTCAATTACCTCAAGCACGTTGACGGCATATTGTAAAGATCCGCGCTCAACTCCGAAGACAAAGCGATCGCTCTCGCCCACCAGCATTGGCCTCTGAGGAAACTTGCTTTGAATTTTCGCACTGACGCGATCGTGCAATGTTTTGTATGTCAATCCTGAAGGGCTACTGGTTAACGTATCGATCATCCAGTACGTCAGCGCCCCATGTCGCTCCTTACCGCTCACCGCATACTCGTAGGCATACTCGCTAGGACGACAGGCAGCTAGCAATACATAATCTCTAGGTTGAGGAAGCCACTGCCCGGGGGTAATACTTGCAGGAATCCCATCAGTCAGAGTGTGCCAGTTTGCGATTAGCTCTTGTCGCTGGGCAACCAAGCTTTCAGAGTCTTGCGGTGCTGTGTCGGTTTCTCCGGGGCCTCGAATTGCAACATCGTCGCCTCTAGTTGCTTCTCCAGAGTGGCAGCTATCCAAGACAAGGGTGACAATCAACCCTTTGTCCGTCATCCGCTTCAACAGTGTCGCCAATTCCACATCTCGCAGGTAGCGCCCAGATTCGTTGCCAACATCTATTGGCACAATTCCCTCATCGAGTTGGTCATTCCCCTTCAATTCTGGATAAATAGTTGTCGTCCGTCCTCCATGTCCAGAATAGTGAATGTAAACCTGCTCTCCCGGCTGCGCTAGTTCTGTAATAGCCTTAAACTTCGCCACAATATTTTCATAAGTTGGTTCCGGGTCTTTGGTTTCGATTGTTTCAGCGACTTCAGGATTCGGAGAAGTTAGCTTGAAAATCCCTTCGGATGGAATCTTCAGTGTCTCGGAGAGGTAGCTTGCTACAAGATTAATGTCACGCACGGCTCCTTTAAGATTCTTGTACAACCGATTGGGTAAGTAGTAGTCAATGCCAATTAATAATGCGTAAAAATTCAGTGTTTGATCGGGTTGGTCAGCCATTTTTACCTCATCACTCCAGCATCTGTATTTAACTCAGAGAGTTGGTGTATCGGCAGAGTTCTAGAGCCGCAATTTCAAGCTTTTCAGAAAACTCTGCCCATTCAGCAACGTATCCTTCAGTTCAAGATTTTGTTAATTCGATCGCGAACAGTTCAAGCCATTTGTTCGCGGGTTTTTGGTCCGACAATTCCGTCTGGCTTCAAACCCTTCTTCTGCTGAAATTCCTTGACGGCTTTATCTGTTGCTGGCCCAAATTCACCATCAGCCCCAACTACAATCCCAGCCTTTTTCAAACCCTCCTGAAGCTTGAGTACATCCGAACCTTCCATTCGGGGCACCGCCAAGCGCAACGTTCTGGGTTTGTCATCCCACGGCGCTTTAGGAAACCCTGGAGCCGGAGAACGATTAAGCGCATCCTCAGTTTGAGGGCCAAAGCTGCCATCTTCGCTAATCTTTGCATTAGGATTGTTCTGATTCCAAAGCTGCTGAAATGCGAGTATTGATTTGCTGCGAAGATCGATCCTGCCGCCGCCTTGGTAGTCGAAGTGAGGCGGATCGTTTCGTAATGGATACCAGCCATACCGCATCAAATAAACTTCCCAGCCTCTTGCATCTTCAATGTCGATCGCTAACCCAGTTTGGTGGTTGCTGGCTCCCGGTGCAGCTACAGGATTAGAGTTGTTGAAGCGATCGTTGTATAGCAGCATTTGCTGAGCGATCGTGCGGTAGGCAGAGTTCACCTGCATAGTTTGACCTCGATCTTGAATCGCTCTCTGGAGTGCCTGTTTTGCAGGGGCTTGTACATAGGGAAAGGCTGCATCCAGCAAGTCTACATTGAGGTCATCAAAACTGACAAAGGCATCTGGCACAATCAGTTGGAGTTGATATATCAACTGCTGAGATAAGCCATTGACCACCGCAGTCGAAGACATGGGTGCATCTTTGAGCAATCCGGGAAAACTGCCTTTAATTCCCAACATATCCCGTTCGACAAATTCTTCACAAGCCTCGACAATTACAGGTTGATTAAAGAGAAGATCGCTTGAGTCAGTCATGGTTTTCTCCTATCGGTTTGAATTTGGTTACACAATCGATGTTATAGTCCCAATTCTTTTCGTGTTTGGGCACCTACCACACCATCCGCCGTTAGCCCTTTCTGCTGCTGAAACTGTCGCACTGCCTTGTCAGTATCATTACCAAAGAATCCATCAGGTTCGAGATTAATTCCTGCTGTTTTCAAAGCTTCTTGCACTTGACGAACATCCTCACCTTGCATCATGGGTTCGGTGAGTTTCAAAGTGCGAGGTGCTTCTGAGATTGTTTCACCTGTTACTTCTTCGCCTGTTCCTTCATAGGTTAAGAATGACTGCCAGGGTTTTCCCAAAAACAGTGCTCGTTCAGCCAATCGTCGGCGTGTCAGCCCTAGCCAGGGTTCACCATTTACCTTATTCCAGCGAGGAAACTGATTAGCAGCTCCTTGATAATTTCCCTCGTTCAAAAGCCTCAGAAGAGTTGAATCTCCAAAACCTCCTGGCCCCACGTTGAAGCAGAAACAAACCAGTGCAGAAAACTGATTGTCATTGAGCTGAACTTCAACGGCATCCTCAACAAAGGATTCAAATTTTTCTAAATCTTTGCTCAGCAATTCTTCTGCTTGCGTTTGGCTAATCGTCAGTCCTGGAAAAACATCGTTGCCAGTGTGTCCGTAACCAATTGTCCAAACTCCACCGCCGTCATCATAAGCAGTTAGCTTACATCCTTCAAACGTAGTCAGAAGCTTAAAGCCTTCTCCATTGATTTGCTTTGAACCTCTGCGTTCTGCCACATCAGGCGGTTGTTTTTCTGGAGGATTAATGTTGTATGTTTTAGCCACGCTGAACTTTAAAGCATCAATTAATGCTTTTACTTGCCCATTTGTCTCGGTGACTTTAACGGCTAGGTCGTCTTTTATTTCGTACACGCGACCATCGCCGAAGATTTCAAGTGATCTTCTTGGCATTTTAGTTTTTCCTTTGGAAAAGGTAGATGAACTGGAAGGACGCATCCTGAAGATCCCGATCGCCAAACTTTTGCCTGCCTCTGACAACGTGTGAAAAGAGTTTATCAATTCATACTTGTTATCCAAAGTCTTTGTTTGATCGGTGATTTCACTGGTTACGTCTGTCCCAAAGTAATTTCCGGGATTTTCTTGAACCTTTACAAAAGTTTATTTTTGCCGATCGAGAGCGGTGTGCTGCTTGTTCTATTTAACGATCGCGATCGCCCAATTCCACCACTATCAAATTACACTTAGGATCGTGGATTAAATAACTTCGTAGGTTGGGTTGAGGAACGAAACCCAACAATCAAGCGTGGCGTTGGGTTT